>CANKNL010000089.1 GCA_947483345.1 Chitinophagaceae bacterium
AAGGCCAAATGCAAAACCAGCAGGGATGGCTGCATAAATCTCAAAAGTGGCAAGGCCGGCAACGGTGAGTATTTTTAAAAACATAATGTAAAGTACTTATATGGAAATTTCAGATTATGGCGAAAATAGCTGAAACGATTCAACAAAGATGAATAATTTAATAATTGGCCCCGGTAATGCCGGGAATAAGACATGTAAGTATTTTACCGAAATAGTCCTCTGGCGTTAACCCTTTCCTAAAAAATAATGAAAGCCATTGTCCTGTAGCACTTTGTGAGTATATTGCCATCAAATAAAAGGGCATGATGAAAAATTTATCTTTTGTGTTGAATATCGTTTTATTCGCTGCTGTTGGGTTTCTGTATTATTATAATTTTTCGATAAAAAAGACCGAAACAGCAACAAAGCCGGGCAGTAGTTTATTAACAACAGACACTCATGGCTACAGGCCACCACTGGCTTATGTTGAACTTGATAGTCTGAATGAAAAAATAATTTTTATAAAAGAAAGGCGCAAGGAACTGGAGGCCGAAATGAAAGCCATTGAACAGGAACAGGAAAACGGATATCGTGGATTGCAGGCACAGAAAGATAATTTTTTAAAAAAAGGCGCAGCCATAACTGAAGCTGAAGCACAGGCCTTTCAGGGAAAACTGATTGACCAACAGCAACAGATCGATACCAGAAAACAGGAACTTAGTCAAAAGCTGAATGAAAAAAGTTTTAGTATTATGGAAGACATTCAAAAAAAACTGAAAAGTTTTTTAACAGAATACAACCAGGATAAAAAATACATGTACATCTTTACAACAGGTACCGGACTTGATTATATGGTATTTAAGGATAGCAGTTTAAATATCACCAATGATGTTATAAAAGGTATGAATGTGAAAATGAAAACGGAAGCAAACAAATAAATTCCCACAATTTCTATATCTTGTTCATAAGTTACCGGATTTTCAATCTGAATTTATCGAAGGCGGGTTTATAATAGCCCACCGGCAGCGACGAACTCAGCCTGAAAGACTCCTGGTATTTATACTGCAAAAACCAAAATAACCATGTCAGAACAAACTGCTGCTTTTAAACCAACACTTGGTTTATTCGACTCCACCATGATTGTTGCCGGCTCCATGATAGGCTCCGGTATTTTTATTGTTAGTGCCGATATTACCCGTAATGTGGGCAGTGCCGGATGGTTGATAGCCGTTTGGCTGATTACCGGCTTTATGACATTAACTGCGGCTTTAAGTTACGGTGAGTTAAGCGCTATGTTTCCAAAAGCTGGCGGACAATATGTGTATTTAAAAGAAGCTTTCAACCCGTTAGCCGGCTTTTTGTATGGCTGGAGTTTTTTTGCTGTAATACAAACAGCAACCATTGCTGCAGTAGGTGTTGCGTTCAGTAAATTTCTGGCTTACATAGTACCCGGCCTCGGCCCCGAAAATATTCTGGCCGATCTTGGTTTTATAACAATCAATGCAGGACAACTGGTTTCCATTGTGCTTATCACTTTTCTTACTTACATTAATACCAAAGGCATAGAAGGTGGAAAAATGATACAGACAACTTTTACTGTTGTAAAATTACTTTCCTTATTTGGCTTAATAATCTTTGGACTTTTACTGGCTGCAAAAGGCAGTATATGGAATGCAAACTGGACAGATGCCTGGCAAATGACAAGCAGGAATGCTGAAGGCACTGTTATTGGTGGTGTTGCCGGCTCTGCCATTTTAGGGGCTATTGCTGCTTCCATGGTGGGTTCTATCTTCAGCAGTGATGCATGGAACAACGTAACTTTTATTGCAGGCGAAGTAAAAAATCCAAAACGCAATATTGGCCTTGCTTTATTTTTAGGAACATTGGTTGTTACAGTCATATATGTATCTGCAAACCTGATGTATATAAGTGTGTTGCCTTTAAATGAAATTGCTTCTGCTCCGCAGGACAGGGTAGCGGTTGCAGCAAGTAAAGCTATATTCGGTAATATCGGCACTTATGTAATTGCGGTAATGATCATGATATCAACTTTTGGCTGCAACAACGGGCTGATACTTGCAGGTGCAAGGGTGTATTACACGATGGCAAAAGATGGCTTGTTCTTTAAAAAAACAGGCAAACTAAATAAAAATAATGTGCCCGAATTTGCATTGTGGATACAATGCCTGGTGGCTTCCATATTGTGCCTCAGCGGTAAGTATGGCGATCTGCTTGATATGATCTCATTTGTAGTGGTAATGTTTTATGCATTAACCATACTGGGTATTTTTATTTTAAGAAAAAACAGACCGGATGCCGAACGACCTTACAAGGCATTCGGTTATCCATTGTTACCGGCGATCTACATTTTAATGGCCATTGCTTTTTGTGTGCTGTTGATCATTTATAAACCCGCATTTACATGGCCTGGTTTAATTATTGTATTGGCAGGCATACCTATTTATTATATTGCAGTTGCTAATAATAAAAAAGAACAAGCGTAATGGATTTTGATAAACTTTTTCATGATTTTACAAAGCTGAAAATGGCCGTAATAGGCGATGTGATGCTTGATACTTACTGGTGGGGTCAAGTTGACCGCATTTCGCCTGAAGCACCGGTGCCCGTTGTGTCATTGAATAAGCGGGAATATCGAATGGGTGGTGCCGGTAATGTGGCGTTAAATGCCGTATCACTTGGTGCAAAGGTAAACGTGATCAGCGTTTTTGGGAAAGATGATGACGGAGAGCATTTAATCAGGTTATTTGAGGAAAAAAATATCAATACCCAATACATTGTACAAAGTGCACACCGTATTACCACCAACAAAATACGTATTATCAGCCGCAACCAGCATATGATGCGACTGGATGCAGAGATTCTGGACGACCTGATTGTAGAGGATGAGACATGCCTGTTGAATGCCTTCGAAAATTACATCGTTACAGAAAGTCCGGACGTGGTAATATTGGAAGATTATAACAAAGGGGTACTTACAGAAAAAGGGATTAAACACATTATTGATTTATGTAAAAAACATAAAATACTAACGGCTGTTGATCCTAAAAGAAAAAATTTCTTTTCATTTGAAGGGGTTGATATATTTAAACCTAACCTTAAAGAAGTAAAAGACGGGTTACATATTTTACGTGAAGAAATAAATATGAGTGTTCTTAAAGACATGCATCTGTTATTGGCGGATAAACTTAAACACCGCATATCATTAATTACTTTATCCGAGAAAGGCGTTTTTTATCAACTGGAAGATAAGGCAGACATCATCTCCACACATATCCGCAGCATTGCAGACGTGAGTGGTGCCGGGGATACCGTAATTGCCATCGCTGCCCTTACTTACGCCGCAACAGGAGATGCCAGGCTTATGGCAGAAATGGCCAATATCGGCGGAGGCCTGGTTTGTGAAGAAGTGGGTACCGTTGCCATTGATAGAGGCAGGTTTATAGAAGAGTGTAAAAAAATATTGACCTAAAGGTTGTTTTTTTTATCATTTTTAAGCTGTTGTTTTTTTTCTGCAATGACCAGCCACCTGTTGAAATTTACAAATAATTCAAAAAATATTTTAGCAATTACAAATACCAGAATAAAAACTTTCCCTGCCCCAAAACTCAGAAATATACTCCCAAGTATCACCACAAATTGTTGTACAAAAATTCTCATGTACGGTTCAAACATCAACCTGCCTAAAGACCTGGTTTTGTAATTACCCGAGATTAAAAATTCAAATATATTTTGCAGGGTGTAATACGCTACAAAAATCAACAGCATCAGTTTCCCATTATCGTCTAATAACGCCGGTATTTTTTTATAGTTCATTAAAAAAGAATTACCGGGTATTAATCCGCTGACATTAAAAAATATTTGGGTTTGTACAAAAACAAAAAAACCATAATGAATGATAAAAAAGAAAATAAAAAACCACCCACTTTGCATAGTGGTAGCTCCCCCGTTTTCCCACACATCTTTTTTTCTTACAAAAATGGTTACACAAGCCATTTTTAACACATTAATTAATCCGATAATTACGGTTTCTAAGCAATACACCAAAAAAACCTGGGCTGCATTCCAGCCTTCAAACCATACGCCATACAAAGGAATCAGGTTTACGATAATGAGTCCATAGTCGCCCGCTGTTAATTCTCTTTTAAACATGGTACTAAAATTATAGATGGTTTATGCATGGAAATTAGATATTTTTGAGCAATATTAAATACCCAATAACACGTATGCAACAATTTTCATTAGCTATTCATGGCGGAGCAGGTACTATTTTAAAAGAAGATATGAACGCCGATCTGGAAAAAGCGTATTGTAATGGCCTGGAAGATGCACTGGCAGCAGGTTACACTGTGTTGGAAGAAGGTGGTTCGGCCGTTCATGCTGTTCAGGCTTCTATTGTGGTCTTAGAAGATAACCTGTTATTTAATGCCGGCAAAGGTTCTGTTTTTACAAAAAAGGGTGTGCAGGAAATGGATGCGGCAATCATGTATGGAAAAGATTTATCGGCGGGAGCAGTTGCCGGTATCAGAAATGTGCGTAACCCGATTGCATTGGCTGCAGAAGTGATGCTTAACAGCAACCATGTTTTTTTAAGTGGAAAAGGGGCTAATGATTTTGCCATCAAGCAGGGGATCAAATTAGAACCTGATGAATATTTTTTCTCACAGTTCAGATACGACCAATGGAAAGAAATCAGGGACAGTGATAATTATTCACTCGATCATACCCATAAAGGTGTGGAGGAATTAATGAAAGATAAAAAATTTGGAACCGTTGGTGCAGTGGCCTGCGACATGAACGGACATATTGCCGGGGCTACCAGTACGGGAGGTATGACAAATAAAAAATATGGCCGCATAGGCGACAGCCCAATAATTGGTGCGGGTACTTATGCCAACAACAAAACCTGTGCAATAAGTTGTACCGGTCATGGAGAGCCGTTTATACGTGCGGTGGCGGCTTATGATGTAAGTTGTTTAATGGAATATAAAGGCATGAGTTTAGCGGAAGCTATGCATGAAGTAGTACATGTTAAGTTAGTAAAAATGGATGGTGAGGGTGGCATGATTGGTGTGGATGCCAGGGGAAATACAGCCCTCATCTTTAACAGTGCCGGCATGTACCGGGCAATGAGAAACAATAAAGGAGAAAAAATTATAGGAATTTACAAAGATTAAACAGATATCAGTAAGGCTTAAAGCCGTTAGACACAAATACCAGATACCATGAATAAATTTGCCATTATTGTGGCGGGAGGAACCGGAAGCCGGATGAATAATTCTACACCTAAACAATTTTTACTGTTACAGGGTAAACCTGTTTTGTATTATACCATTAACACTTTCTTACAGGCATACGATGATTTAAAGATTATCCTGGTTTTGCCGGAAGAGCATGTTGCTGCCGGACAGGAAATTATTGATGCATTTTTTGATTACAGTCGAATTCAGATCGCCGTTGGCGGCAGAACAAGATTTCATTCGGTACAAAATGGATTACAACTGGTGAATGCGGAGAGTATTGTTTTTGTACATGATGCCGTGCGTTGTTTGGTAAGTGTCGATTTAATCAGTCGCTGCTACGATGCAGCCTGCGAAAGCGGCTCAGCTATTCCGGTTATTGATTGTAAAGACAGTGTGCGTATTATTACAGAGCAGGGCAATGAAGTTGTTGACAGAACAACCCTAAAACTGGTACAAACACCACAAACCTTTCACAGTAAAATTCTGATTCCAGCATACCAGATCGATTATAAAGATAAATTTACCGATGAAGCCACTGTTGTTGAAGCTTTTGGATTAAAAGTGCAGTTGGTTGCAGGGGAAGAGAATAATTTTAAAATAACCCGACCTGTTGATTTACTATTAGCAGAATCAATAATAGCCCGATAATATATTTTAAGTGAACAACCCTGCTATTTTAGTTGCTTTTGGATATGTATCATTGGTTTTCGCTACTGACTGGTTGATACCTCAAAGACAATTACAAACGGCATGTGAAACCCTTATTTTTGAAAGCAATAATTAAAAATATTTTAAAAAATCTGGGCCTGTATTATTTTTTACAGGGCCGTTACAGGCAATGCTTATTCTGGATCAAGAAAATGTACTGCAGAATTAAATATGCCAAATACAGGGGTTCGGGCTTTACCTGTAATTGCTGTGGTGAATCGTATCGCAAATTTGTTCCCGATAATCCTACTGACGAAAACAAAAATGCCATTGCTTTAAATCAGGTTATTGCAGGTTATGGGACTAATATTTTGTGCCCGGCCTGTTTAAGTACGGCAAGGGAAAGGTTAATTATGGCGCTTTTAATTAATGAATTTAAGCCAACAGGTAATTACATCTTACAACTCTCTCCTGAAAGGAATTTGTTCCGTTTTTTAAAAAAAAATAATAACGTGGTAACGGCCGATATTGAGCCTTTGCTTTATAAAAGTATTGATGCACAGGTACAACATGAAGATGCCACCTGTTTATCATTCAGTAACAACAGTTTTGATGTGGTCGTTGGTAATCATATAATGGAACATATACCAGATGACAGGAAGGCCATTTCTGAAATTTACCGGATATTAAAACCCGGTGGCAGAGCCATTTTACAAGTGCCTTATTCAACAACAATAGCAAATACCTTTGAATCACCCGATTTGGCTGATCCCCAAAAACAATCTGCATTATTTGGCCAAAAAGATCATGTTAGAATTTACCGGTTACAGGATTATATAAACCGTATTAAGCAGGCAGGTTTTAAAGTTAGCGTGATAGAATACAATGACCTGGCGGTGTATCATAAAAATGCCATTCAGGATAAAGAGGTGTTTATTTCTATTGTGAAATAAGTTTACGATACGGTTTGGGTAACGGTTTTAATACATTCAGGGGGAAGGGTAATTTATTCAGATACCAAGTAGAAAAAGGTTCCAGAACAGAACCAAATTTTTTATAAAAATCTCCAACCGATGCGGTGTCGCTGCCTTCAAAATCAAGTACCAGGTTTTTACCAGCATAGTCTTTTATAAAAGTATCCAGTAATAATGAAGAGGCCCCATAATGCTTGCTTTCGGGGGTATTGCCCACCAACCAGTAATAAGCTCTGTTTTTAAAAAATAGAAAAATGCAAGAGGCTAATAAAGTCCCTTCTTTTGTAAAAACACCATAGGTTTCAGAATGATCCTTGTACCTATCATAAACCTTTTTTAGTTTTTCAAATAAGCCCGTCTCTACCTTTGTGAACTGTGGAAATGAGGTCTTACAAATATCCGCTACCTCATCAAATGAAATATGTTTTTTTAAAACGCAGTTGTTTTTTATTGCTTTTGTAATATTGCGGTGAATATTATCAGAATAGTTTTGCCTGATGTGACTATAGTTATTAGTCAGATTTAAAACATAATTATTTCTGGTAACGATTGTGCCCCGGTCATTTAAAAAAATATTGCTGCTATTGAAACTGATATCCAATAGTTTAAATGTAGAAGGGATTGCATTAATAAATGCATCAATAATTTCGGGCGTCAGGTGATTGCCGAAAACACCAAGTGTGGGCGTTAAAGCCGGTTGAAAGATATAGGGGATACCCCATTTTATTCTGGAGGGCAAGGGCATAACCATATCATAATCATTAAAAACAAGGGCATTCCAAAAAGGCGCCATGCAATCCAAATAACTGCTGCAGGCATATAGTAATCCATTATCGGAAGCATTGATACAGGCATCCCATTTTGTTTTGTTGATCTGCTGATATGTAAGAAAATTAATGTCCACAATTAAAATGGAATTTGCGGAACGAGTTTTTTCAGATTGATGTTCTGCAGATCAATACTGAAAGCTATACTTTTTAAAAATCTTTTTTCGGGGATGGTTGATTTAAAATAATCCTTATAAACCTTACTGTATAAAAGGGGGACATAAATATTCACGATATTATTGAAAAGCGACAACTGTAGTCCTGCATCATAGATAAACCGGCCTGTTGCTGCATTTTTTTTCCACGCATCGGCATACGTGCCGATATCAACAAATACTTTTAAGGGCAGTTTAAAAGGCAATACGGCAAAGGGATTGATGGCGTTTGGAATGGTTGTTGAAAAATTAGCAGCAGCCAGCCAGTCATCCGTTTTTCCAATTTTATCACTTAAAAAATCGGTTCGTACTTTAAAGCCGCCATCCCTGATCATGATCTGCTGGTTTGGAAATTTATCAAACTCATTACGACCAATAAAATAATTGCTGTAGGTATAATCCTCATAACCTTTTGGGCCGGTCATGTTTAAATGATAACGATCCGTTTCAAATTGTTTAATAAATGTTTTATCGCCCAGATAGAAAAATTTACCGGCAAATAACCGCACATTCATACCGCCATTTTTGGCATAATTAAAATAATAATTACCGGTAAATGCCAGTCTTGCAAAACCAGCTCCCTGTTCAATTTGCAGGGCTCCGCGATAGGGGTATAAAACACGATTATTTTCAATCACAAACTGTAATTGATTAACATACCTCGATTCAGTGGGATACGTAATGACATCAATCTGGTTTATGGTATCCCTGTTAAATAATAGGCCCTGTTCGTTAATGAAAAAAGTTTTCCATTGTATAAACCTGGTCATGCTGCTCCTGGGATTTTTATTGGCTAAAACATATTTAAGTGAAGGCACTATTTTTGAGTAACGTTGCGCATGTGTTGTGTTGGTAGAGTCGGTGAAATGATCGCCCGAAAAACTGGCAGCAGACAAGGCCATCTCAAATTTTTGTCCGTTATTGCCAGGGTAAAGGGTGTAGCTCACTCTGCCCAAACCATTTAGCTGTTTGCTTTTGCTGGCATAGAGTGGGGCAATCAAAAACTGAAATTTATTAAGCGGCAGGGTATAATTATGAACCAGAACACCCAACATCAGTTTATCATAAAAGTTATAGCCGATGGCAGGAGCTGCAAACAGATAATGGTGTTTATCGGTTTCTTTCAAGCTGAAAAAAGACCTAAAGCGAATATCTTTTTTGATGATTGATTTTTTTAGGTCTCCTTTTTTAGTCAGCAAAGCGAAAGTGGCATCCAGGTTTTTCCCGCTCACTTCTTCTATTAATTTTTTAAAATCTTCGGGGTAAGGATGCTTAAACTGCCAGCGGTTATAATAAGTCTGCATACAGCTGTCGAACAGCGGTTTGCCCAGTTCAGCTTCCAGCAATGTCATCCAGTCGCCCGTTTTAATATAGGCGATCATGTTATAGTTGAAAGCTGTAAATTTTTCACTATTGGTTTCAATGGGCTGATCTTTTTTAACAGCTGTTACGGTTTGCAGTAATGTATGCTGAATATCAAGTGGCATTCTGTTATTGATAAATGCCATTTTGGTTTGTATGATATCCAAATTGGTATTACCATATTGTTGCATGGCGTATCTGTTGTCATAGTAAGTATTCATGCCTTCATCCATCCAGGGATGTGTGCGTTCATTGGTTGCTAAAATGGCTTCAAACCAGTTATGGCCCACTTCATGGTTAATAACATAGTCGAGCATTTTTTCAGTGCCACCCGATTCAAGTAAGGTAATGGTGGGGTACTCCATACCGCCGCCATTTCCGCCATCAACAACACTGACTACATGATACGGATACTCGCCCAGCCATTGGCTTTTGGTGCGTATGGCACTTTTGATCATAGCCAGACTATTTTGCCAATCTTCGCTGTTCTCACTGTAATAAAAAGCATTTGCTGTTATTATTTTTCCTGAAGCTAATTGAAGCGTATCTGTTTTAACGGTATACGTTTTATCGGCAAACCAGGCAAAATCGTGTACATTATTTTGTTTGTACTGCAGGGTTTTTGTTTTACTGGAAGACGGGATCTCAGACAATCCGGTTCCTTTTTTTTGTTCGGCTTGTCTGGCTAATTTAAGGTCCCTGGTAAAAGGCTTTTTATTTTTTAACCATTGCTTTTCATTTTCATTTTGCAAATCACCCGTTGCAGCTACTACATAATTTTCGGGTAATGTTATCTGCACTTCATAATCACCAAACTCGGCATAAAATTCTCCCTGGTCTAAATAAGGCATAGGGTGCCAGCCTTTACGGTCGTATACTGCAGGCTTTGGATACCATTGTGTGATCTGGTATGCCTGAACAACATGCCCGCCTCTTGAAAAATTATAAGGTATTTTAAGGTGGAAAGGGGTTTCAATTTTGGCATTTGATTTTGGGGGCAGCGGGTCGGGTAAAATAAGTTTAATAATATCCTGGTGTTGCGGGTGATCTGTTGTTTTAGCCGTATTGCCATTCACTTTAAAATCGAGGCGATTTATATAGCCCCGT
>CANKNL010000090.1 GCA_947483345.1 Chitinophagaceae bacterium
AGAGTTTTTGTCGAGCAGCTCTACCGCCTTTTTAAAATACACCAAAGCACTATCGAATTTATTTTGAGTATAATATAAAAATCCCAGCTGATAAAAAGGCTCCCAGCCTAAAGCAATTTTATATTCAGTTACAATAACAGCGGCCTTTTTAAAATCGGTTTCCGCATTTTCTGTTTTGCCTTTATCTTTATTAATTTGACCTAAAAAAGTAAGTGCTTCAATTGCTTTTTCTTTTTCGCCACTACTGTTGGCATATTCTGCAGCATATTCAAAATACTCAATTGATTTGTCGGTTTGTTTTGTTTCATAATATAATTTGCCGAGGCTAAGCGCCATGCCCGAGGCTACCCGGTACATTTTTTTTTCTTTTGTTATTGGATATACTTCCAGCAATTCTTTTTCTGCCTCGCTGTATTTTTTTAAATAGAACAGATCTTCCCCAATATTTCCTTTGCCTAAAAGATAGCTTTCATTAATTACACCCTTTTTAAGTTGATCCAAAGCCTGTCTGTGGTATTTTAACGCATTTACATAATCATATTGGGTAAAATAAGTTACGCCGATATTGGTTGAAACAACGCCCCGGCTTTCCAGTACCTCCTGATCTTTGTATAAACTATCTGCTATTAAGAAAGCGTTAATTGATTTTTTATACTCTCCCATACTTTTATAAAGTGTGCCCCTGGATAAATAAGTATTTGCCAGTCTTACTATATTGTCAGACCTGGTGAATATAGCCAGGGCGCTATCGCTGTTTTTTAACCCTTCATCAAATTCGCCGGTAAGGCCATATATAAAAGAGGTGGCTTCTAACGTTGATCCAAGGGCAATATTGTTATTGGTTTCTTCTGCAAGCTTAATGGCTTTGTTGAATGCCTCTTTGGCTTCTGGAAAATTACCCATAGAGATATAAACATCAGCAATACCATTAAGTTGCCAGATAACGCCGGATTGGCTGGCTGTATCAAAAACAGATTTAGCCCGGTTATAATAAAGCAAAGCGCTGTCTAACTGAGATTGTGTTTTAAAACCATAAGCTTTTAAAGACAGGCAATCGCCATAACTACTTGCAGTATTTAATTGTTTGCTTATATCAAGACAAGTGGCATATAATTTATCGCCTCCGGCTACATTGTCTGTACGATAGGCCAGGTTTGCAAGGCTTCTTGTGGCATCAAAAAGATAAGCGGTGTTTTTTGTGCTTTCGCTTAGTTGACTACAGGCAATATAATAATTACGTGATTTAACTGAATCGATAGCATACCATGCATTACCTAAATTGTATAATGCCTCAATTGTTGTTTTACTATTAACCCCTTTTGCCTTTTCGAAATACTCTACAGCTTTTTTATTATTTTCATCGTTATAAAAAACGTTGCCTTTTTTATTATAGGTTTCGGCAAGCCCGGAGCTGTCTTTTAATTGCTCGTAAAAGCGGGCTGCCGAATCATAAGCCAATAACGCTGGTTTTTTTTGCCCGCTTAATAAATATAGCTCCCCAATACTTTTCCAGGAATGCGCCTGACCTGATAAATTATTTGCTTTTTTTCTTAGTTGAATAGATTCTTGATGAGCTGTTACTGCAGAATCATATTTACCCAGTTCCCAGTAACAGCTTCCTTTAAGCGATTTGGAATAACCCGCATCATTAAAATTACCGATCAGTAAAAGTTTTTTCATGGCCGAATCGGTGTAGGCCATACATGTATTGTAATTAGCAAGTTTAAAATAACTGTAAGCCATATCATTTTGTGTCTTGGCCCAGTTTAGTGTATCGTAATTAAAGCGGTATGTGTGGGCTGCGCTGATAAACGACTCCAATGCCAGGGAAGGTTTTCCCTGGTCGTTATTTACCCTGCCGATAAATGCATAATAATCGGCATTCTTTAATAACGACCCAAAACTGTTTATCTCTTTGTTGATGTCAATGAGTTTTCCATATGATTTAAGCGCCAGGTCGTAATTACCTTCGGAATAATACATGGAGCCTTCATACTCATATCTTTTTTGCCAATTGCTGTTATACACAGTTTCAGACAGCGTGGATTTATATGCTAAGAGTTTTTGTTCAAATTCCTGAATTAAAATCTTTGATCTGCTAAACTGTAATAATTTATTCAAACAATAGATCTTTTTTGAAATTGCGGCCAGCTCATATTCATGCTCATTTGCCAAAACCGCATATTTTATTGCCGAATCACACTGGCTAACAGCGATATCATATTTATCCTGTTTATGGTTTATTTCTGCCTCAATCACCCAAATAAGTGATTTTCCGCTTGTATCATTAACGGCATATGCAATCGTCTTTATAAAATTGTTGTACGCAGAGGCTTCGGCATATTTTTCGCTGCTTAATAATTTTTCAACGTCTTTAATAAATGACAAACAATAGCTATTGTCAAGAATATCTTTTTTATAATTGGGTAGTATTTTTAGAAAGGCCTCTTTGTTTTTATAAATAGGAAACAGGGCATTTTTTACTTCTCCCGGGCTGTATGGAGCGTTATTAAGTGTCCAGGTGATAAAGGTTTCATTTAGCTTAAAGTTTTTACCCCTGTAGTTATCTGGATATCCGCTTACATATAAAAAATATCTTTCAAGATCTTCCCGCTTTGCATCCCTAAGCATTTCAAGAACTGTTTTTCCGGCATATCTTCCCCCTTTTATTTTTTGATTCATCACTTCCCGAATGTCATCCCTGTCTTTAAAAGCAATATAAGTATCGTATAAATCTTTTAGCATTATAGAAAAAAGAGAATCTCCCTTTTGCTTATTGTCTGTGTATAAAATATCGGGGAGTGTATAAAAGCTTTTTTTGGATGAATTGGTAAACAAAATTTTATTAAACGCCAGATCTGAAAAAATGCTGCGGTTCTCTACAAGGGGAATATTTATTTTTAGAGATATCAGGTCTCCATCACTTAGTGTATCTGTTACCTTATAAAGCTTTACCATTGCGGCTATTAAACTATCAGCCATCACGATTTTGCCTGTTCCTGTTAATTTAAATTTTCTGGACTCATTGGCCACCTTTATTTCACTAGAATAGGTTTGATATGCGCTTACTAAATTCCCCTTTTTGATACCCCTTTCCTGAGCGTCTTCAATAAATACAATCATAGTATCCCCCGACCTGTATGCATAGTAGATACTAAAATACAGTTCTTTCTCTTCCGTTTTTAATGTCGTTTGAGCAGAGGCAAATGTATACATAAAAAGAAAGTATACACAAAGACTATATTTTTTTATCAGTAAATTCAATTAATATGACTTTGTTTCTTTTATATTAAAGCTAACGCTAATTATTCCAGTTTCTTCTGCTTTTATAGCCGACACATCGCCCCGTGTGGCGGCGTTTCCGGTTTTTTCATTAAATAAATCATCCAACACGGTTTGAAAGGATTGCATGTCGGCTCTTGTGATTTTTTTTTCAAAAATACTTCTTAAATCCATGGGTTCTTTTGATACTATTATTTTTAAAAACTCTAACCCGGCAGGACTGTCTTTACTTACTGACAGCTTTCTGATAACTACACTATTTTTCTCTACAACATAATCGGCCGGTTCTTTGCCTTTGTATGGATACAGGATATCAACTTTATTATCAGGATAAATATCCAACACGGTATAATAGAGGTTTTGGTTGCCGTTGTTTTTAATATGCAGACTAAACCCGTCGCCTATCTCCAGTTCAATTGCTGCTGATTTATTATATGCTTTTGCCGGAACAATTTCTGCAGAAATAAATTGTGCTAATTCTCCCCCATCGGGCATGGTGCGTAAATATTTTATTCTTAATTCCTTTTTTATATTGGCAATAAACAGCTTTTTCTGTTCATCAGATAATGAATCTTTATTTACAATACCGGCCGACCAAACGGGTTTATTATTTCTATCTGTAAGCTCTGCCCTTTTTCCGGCCCCGTCATTTTTAATTTCTAATTGAAAATCGGCCTGGTCGGCTATCGTTAAAAAACTATAGGGTTTTATAAACTGCTTAACCTGCTTCTCAATAACCTTTGTTGCTGCATCGGCCTCTACAATACTAAGTTTTAATACCGCCTGCAGGTTGCCATAACTCTCCTCATCCATTTTAACTTCATATAAATCATTTTTATTTAAACGCTTTGCGGCTACACCATAACTTCTAAAATTGTCCACCTTTTTAATACTGGCTGTGGTATATATCTCTTTGCTTTCTGCTTGATATATTGTACAGTTAGTTCCACTTGCTATATTATCCATCAGGCCCCTATCTACCATAAAGATAGAGTCTTCGTTTCCTGTACTTCCGCGATATCCAACCCTGATATAAATTTTTTCTGCTTTCGGTTTATATTTACCACTAAATATTTGCTGTTGCCCATTTCCTTCTAGCATAGGTATTTGCTCTGGAATAAACGCCTGCATATTGGCTCTTATTTTTTCAAACAACAGTTCATATGTATTACCAGCGCTCATGTCGTTTAGTGCTTTATAAAAAGAATAAGACAAGGACCCCAGTTCTTCATTATTGATGATGATTTGCTTGTTTACCTGCTGTGGAGATGAGGCGCTTATAACGACCATATTTGAAACAGAGTCGGCAACTGCTTCAAAAAATCCTTGTCTCGCTTCGGCTTCTGATAAGTTAATAACCGAATCCATTGGGTTTTCGGGGTCTGGAAAAGGAATAGGCTCTCCTCTGGTAACTGCAAAGCTTTCACCCCTTGTGCCCGTACCAGAGTGACACGCATCCAAAAGCACTAACAAGCTTCCTGCAGCGCCCAGTTTTTTCCTGATCGCTAAAAGTACCGGATACAGGTCATCGTCACGCAAATGATTTTGACCTTTATAACCCGTGGGGTTATATTTTGGCATAGCGTCGTAAGGTAAAAAAGCTTCATCATATCCATCGTCTTCATCTTTTCCAAGCTCAATGGTCCTTTGGTCTCTTATTTGTTGACCGTGGCACGAAAAATGAATGACCACAATGTCGTTTTGTTTTGCTTTTACCGAAAGCTGTGTGATGGCATTTAGTATAGCAGCCTTGGTGGCCTTGCTGTTAATTAATGTGTCAATGTTTTTTTCTTCAAATCCGTTTCTGCTTAAAGCGGCTTTTATATATTTTACATCGTTTACAGAAGCGATGGGTTTTATTTTACTTGCTATCGGATATTCTCCTACAGCTACAATAAGCGCCAACTTGTTTTGAGAAAATGTTTTACCTGAAAAAAATAAGAAAAGAAAAATATATAAATATTTCATTGCAGATTAGTTTGTGGTCCGTTGTTTTTTACAGATGAACTAAAATGATATAGTGCATAAAAGATAATGCCTTTTTGCAAAACTTTATGATTTCATTTCTTAAACCTCCTACCACTATCTGCCAAAATCATCCTGTATTCTAACGATATCATTTTCGTCGCTGGGGTTTTCGGCGTCGGTGTGTCGCCATATCTCAGCAACAATACCCCAGTTTTCCATACCTATTAACCTGTGCCGCTCTCCTTGCTTTAGCTGAATAATATCTCCAGTTATTAATTGTTTGGTTTCGCTTTCTTCATCTGTATCGCTGATTGCAACGGCTGCGTTGCCCCCAATCAGTTTCCATATTTCTGCCCTGCGGTGGTGATACTGCCAGCTTAATCTTTTCCCGGGAGCAACCACCAAAATTTTAGGACTTAGTTTACCCGCAATATTTAGTTGTGCATAGGTAAGGTCGGGGAAATAAATACCGATGAATTTCTCGGCATCATTTTCTTCAATTACAAAAAAGCCACCCCATGGCCTTGTATTATCCTGCTTGTTAATTTTTAAATGCAGACTTCCTAAATAGTCGTTTAGCTGTTCAAATATTATTTCCCTGGGAATGGTGTTAGAAAAATGTAGGCTCATATTTTAATGTTTTATCTGCCCATAAAAACCATTAATATCTGTACGTCACTTGGGTTTACACCAGAGATCCTTGAGGCTTGTCCCAGTGTTCTTGGTTTTATTTTTGTGAATTTCTGGCGGGCCTCATTACTCAGGGACACCAGTTTGTCGTAGTTAAAGTTATCAGGAATAATCAAGTCTTCCAGCTTACTCATTTTAGATACCAGTTCTTTTTCCTTTTCAATATAGGTATCGTACTTGATTTGTATTTCTGCCTGTTCAAGTGTTTCGCTATTAAATCCGGATAACCTGTCTTTTACTTTTGGAACCTGGTTGATCATGTCTTTTAACCCGATCATTGGCCTCAATAAAAGCTGTGTGGCTTTTTGTTTATTTAATAACGTTGACGATTGTGCGCTTTCTAATAACACGGCTGTTTCTTCGGGATCCAGGGTTAGGCCGGCCAATTCCCTTTTTATTGTTTCAACGTTTTCTTTCTTTCTTTCAACCTTATCCATTCTTTCCTGTGAAGCCAATCCAAGTCGAAAACTTTTTTCGGTCAGGCGTAAATCTGCATTGTCTTGGCGTAACAAGGTCCTGAACTCTGCCCGGCTGGTAAACATACGGTAAGGCTCATCGGTTCCCTTGTTTATTAAATCATCAATCAGTACACCAATATATGCTTCGCTCCTTTTTAATATAACCGGTTCCAAAGACCTTATTTTATGGTGTGCGTTAATTCCGGCCATTAACCCCTGACAGGCGGCTTCTTCATATCCCGTTGTTCCATTTATTTGGCCTGCAAAAAACAGGTTGTTTATTATCTTGGTTTCTAAACTGAATTTTAATTGTGTTGGCGGAAAGAAATCGTACTCAATAGCATAGCCCGGTCTAAACATTTTACAATTTTCAAACCCAGGAACCATTCTAAGTGCTTGATTTTGAACAGATTCTGGTAAAGAGGTTGAAAATCCATTAACATATATCTCTACCGTATTGTTTCCTTCAGGTTCTACAAATAACTGATGACGATCCCTTTCTGCAAACCTGTTTATTTTGTCTTCAATACTCGGACAATACCTTGGCCCTGTTCCCTTAATTCGGCCCTGATACATGGGGCTTTGTTCAAAACCGGTCTTTAAAAGATCGTGTACCTTTTCATTTGTATATGTAATCCAACAGCTTTTTTGCTGTTCTGGTTTTATTTTCTCAATTTCCAGGTAGCTAAATCCAACAATTTCATCATCTCCCCTCTGTTCTTCCATTTTTGAATAGTTAAGGCTTCTGCCATCAATCCTAGGCGGTGTTCCGGTTTTTAACCTATCGGTCTCAAAACCTAAAGAAACCAGCTGTTCGGTGATGCCCGTTGAAGATTTTTCTGCCATTCTACCACCACCAAAATTTTTCTCTCCAATATGAATAACCCCATTTAAAAATGTACCGTTAGTTAAAACCACCGCTTTTGCTTTTATCTCGTGCCCCAAACCGGTTAATACTCCGGTTACCCTGTCATTATCAAATGATAATTTTTGTACCGTATCCTGATAAAAGTCAACGTTGGGGGTGTTTTCAAGCATTTCCCGCCATGTTGCCGCAAAAAGCATTCTATCGCTTTGTACTCTGGGGCTCCACATGGCAGGTCCTTTAGACCTGTTTAACATCCTGAATTGAATCATGCTTTTATCGGTAACAATGCCGCTATACCCACCCATTGCATCAATCTCTCTTACAATTTGCCCCTTTGCAATACCACCCATAGCCGGATTACAGCTCATTTGTGCAATGGTTTGTAAATTCATGGTTATCAACAAAACCTTGCTACCAAGATTTGCTGCAGAAGCCGCAGCTTCACATCCTGCATGACCAGCTCCAACTACAATAATATCATATTCCTGAAACATAGTGCAAAGGTAAGTAAACGGTTTTTGAACCCTAAAAACGTCTTATCGTTTCACGTGGAACCTGAGTTTGGTATAATAAACGGTCTGACACCAATGTTCCACGTGAAAAACACTTTCAATTTATGAAAAATACTTTTTAAGGTATGCCTCTTCTTTAAGCCGCATAACTTTTATGTCTGCTTTGTTTTTGTCCTTATAACCGCAAAGGTGAAGTGCTGCATGAAAAATTACCCGGTGAAGTTCTTCGTTTATAGAAACGCCCATTTTTTTCGCATTGTCCTTTATCCTGTCGAAACTCAAGTAAACCTCTCCCTCAATGGCGTCGGTGGGTTTGCCTAAATTAAAGGTGATCACATCTGTATAATAATCATGATCTAAAAATTCCTTATTAATGCCAAGCAGGTGTTTATCAGAGCAAAATATGTAAGATATGTTTTCCATTTTTCTTTTTTCCATTAAAAATATGGACCCAACAAATTGCTTAAGCTTTGTCTTGCTTTTAAATACCGGGTGCCTGTCATGATAGAAAAACCGAATTTTTTGCATTGCGAAATTTATTTAACGAAATTAGATAACAATATTGATTTGATACATTTGCAGAGAAAAGAAACCAAATTGAAAAAGATTTTTTATGCAAAAGCGGTTATCGGAAATAAAGGTTGGTGAAAAAGTAATTATTACAGCATTTGAAAAAGACGATATTTTTTTAAAGTTGATGGAAATGGGCTGTATACCCGGAGAGGAGGTTAGGGTAGAACAGGTGGCCCCTTTGGGAGATCCAATTTCTATTTCAGTTGCAGGCTATCACTTAAGTTTAAGGCTTGATGAAGCAGAACTGATATGGGTTGAGGAAACCGTTAATTCTCAGCTGCGTTAATTCTTATAAAACTCTAGATCTGTTTTAATAATGAAAATTGGACTTTATTTTGGCTCCTTTAATCCTGTTCACGTTGGGCACTTAATAATTGCTAACCACGCTGTAAATGAAACCGACCTAAACCAGGTTTGGTTTGTTGTCTCACCCCAAAACCCCTTTAAGCAAACGTTGTCCCTGCTTAACGAATACCATAGGCTACACCTTATTAAGTCGGCCATTGATGGTGAAAATAATTTAAGGGTAAGTGCTATTGAATTTAATTTACCTAGGCCATCTTATACGGTTGACAGCCTGGCTTACCTAAAAGAAAAATATCCCGAACACGAGTTTTCTATATTGATGGGTAGCGACGGATTTAAAAATATAAACAAATGGAAAAACTATCAGGTTATATTAAATGATCACAGTCTTTATATCTACAAAAGGCCGGGGTATGACATAGCAGAAACCTTTGGGGCAACAGTCTGTATCTTAAATGCGCCGCTTTTAGAAATTTCGTCTACTCGTATTCGTGAGTTAATTAAAAATAAAAAATCAATTCGTTTTTTAGTCCCCGATATTGTTAAGGAAGAGATTGAATTGGGTGGGTATTATAGAACCTGATTAAAAAGCCAGGCCAATCAGCAAACAAAATAAAACAATAAATGGCGGAGGTGCTTTAGAAAAATTCAGTACCGCAAAAGTGCCCCCAATTACCGCCATGTTCATCAGGCTAATGGTACTAATAGAGATTATTGAAACATCCTTTAACAAATAAAATATAGCCGCAATCATAATGCCAACAACTGCCGCATTAATGCCCTCAAGAGATCGGTAAACAAACACAAATTTTTTAAGGTTTTGCCATACAGGGAAAAAGAAAAGTACCAAAAGTGCACTTGGTAAAAAAATGGCTATCGAACCTATTATGCAACCAATCAGCTGTTTTTTTGGACCCTCCTTTTTTAATGCAATACCACCCATAAATGACGCAATAGAAAAAACCGGACCGGGTATTGCTCTAACCAAACCGGCTCCTGTTAACAGTTCATCCTTTTCTATTTTTATAACATCGGGGTTGTTTTTTACAACCCGTTTTGCTGTAGGTCTGGCCACATATTGATCTAGCATTAATGGAATTAACACATCTCCGCCACCAAATACAAAAGACCCAAAACGATAAAAGTTTTCAAACAGGTTGTATGATTTTTTGTTTTCCCAGTTTTGTTTCCTGGCTGTTTCACTTAAAAAACCGGCTATAGCAAAAATCAATAAAAATAACCAAATATTGGTCCACCTAATCTGTCTTGGTTTTACTGCTTCCTTTTCAGGTATTCTTTTGTTGCTGAAATTTGTTGCGATACCACCAAGCGTTATTAACACCGGTATAATCCAAGGCGCTTTAAAAAGAAAAAATGTACCCAACAAAGCAATCGTCATAATAATTTGGGTGATGGTATTTTTAACACTTATTAAAAAAGCCATATAGGCAGCATAAGCTAAAAACCCAATGGCCATTGGTTGAATAAATTTTAAAAAACCTGTTTGTATTTTATTCTCTCCAAGGTCGCCAATGAGAAATGATAACCCCCCCATTAAAAAACAAGCAGGCAAAATCCAGATAATCAATGTTAAAACAGCCAG
>CANKNL010000091.1 GCA_947483345.1 Chitinophagaceae bacterium
CGGGTAAAAGTGATGCAGACCTTATATAGCATCGATAGTATGAATGGTGATGTGAAACCTGGCGAAGCGGTTAATATCCTCACTAAAAAAATTGAACAAAGCCGCCAGATTTTTACCTATCTCGTTTATTTTATTACTGAAGTAGCCCGGTATTCCGAAACCGATGCCAGGCAAAAAGCGTCCAAGCATTTACCTACAACTGCCGATCTCAACATCAATACCAAGATAGCGGGCAATGAATTATTATGGAAAATTGTAGAAGAACCCAGTTTTAAAACTACCGTTGCTGATTTAAAACCTCAGCATATTATAGATACAGAGTTACTGAAAAAAATTTATATGCAACTGGTTTCTTCACCGGAATATACCGGGTATATTGAAGAGCAAAGCAGAAACAGCAAAGCAGAAAAGGATATGCTTGAATTTATTTTCTGTAACCTGATGTTACCTGATGAAGATTTTATCAACCATGTAGAAGAGCATTTTATACATTGGGATGATGATGCAGAAATGATGAACCAACTGGTGCTTAATTTTTTACATAAACCAACTCATTTTAATTTTACCGATATATTGAGTAAAGAAAAATGGCAATTTGCCAAAAGCCTGCTGGACACAGTTTTAACCAAAACTGATCTGTGTATGGAACTGATAAAGCCCAAATTAAAAAACTGGGATGCCGACCGCATTGCGGCACTGGACCTGATCATACTGCAAATGGGTGTTTGTGAATTCTTGTTTTTTGAAACCATTCCAACCAAGGTAACCATTAATGAATATATTGACCTGGCCAAAGATTACAGCACGGTACAAAGCGGTCAATTTGTAAATGGCCTGCTTGATAATATTCACAAAGAATTATCGGCCGAAAATAAAATAATCAAAAAGATTTATAAAAACAGTACGATATAAATAACTTTACCAAAAATTAGATAGTGAAAAAATATTCCCTGCTGTTATTATTTGCTGTAATCATCATGTCCTGCGATAACCGCCGAAAAGATAAAATTGCCGATGATGTTGCCACACAAACAGCACAGGCGTTAAAGGATTCAACTACCGTACAGATTATAGATTCATCATATAATTTTGGAAAAGTAACAGACGGCGAAAAAGTAGAATACAGCTACCGTTTTAAAAATACAGGTACTAAACCACTCGTTGTTGTAGATGCCACTGCCAGTTGTGGTTGTACCGTACCCCAAAAACCAGAAAAACCCATTTTACCCGGTGAAATTGGTTTTATTAAAATCGTTTTCGACAGTAAAGGCAGGGTTGGGAATGCCTTTAAAACAATAACAGTTATGTCGAATGCCAACCCCGGTTTTCCGCAATTAATATTAACGGGCGATGTGATTGCCAAACAATAAATTTTAAAAAAAACAGGTTTAACTTTTTTAACAAATAAACAAACAACATGCAATTATTAAGTATTTTTTTGATGATGGATCCACAGGGAAAAGGTGGAAGCAGTGGTACATTAATTATGATGGGATTAATGATCCTTGTTTTCTGGTTATTCATGATCAGGCCACAGGCAAAAAAGGCCAAAAAACAAAAAGAGTTCATCAACAACCTGCAAAAGGGTGATAAAATTGTAACCATTGCCGGCATTCATGGCACTGTTAACAAAGTAAATGATGATGCAACCCTGATGCTGGAAACCAGTCCGGGCAGTTATATTAAAATTGAACGCAGCGCCATCAGTATGGAGTGGACGGCCAATATTAATAAGCCCGAGGCTGAGGTTAAGAAGTAAAAATTAAAAAGTCAAAAATATAAAAATCCGGAATTGAGGTCTAACTTCGGTTCCGGATTTTTTTTAACTTTTAACTTTTGGATTTTTACTTTTGGATTTTTACTTTTGGATTTTTACTTTTGGATTTTGGCTTTTAAATTTTTGAACCCATGCTCAGGATTGGCTTAACAGGTGGTATAGGAAGTGGTAAAAGTACCGTGGCTAAAGTATTTGAGGCACTTGGTATACCTGTGTATTATGCTGATGAAGCTGCAAAAAGGTTGATGAATGAAGATGTGGTATTGAAACATAAGATACAGCAGCAATTTGGAACTGATGTTTACGCTGAAGGAAAATTAAACAGAAAGAACCTTGCCGATATTGTTTTTAATGATCCGGAAAAATTATCCCAACTGAATGCATTGGTTCATCCGGCAACTTTAACAGATGCTGAAAAATGGATGAAGGCGCAAACCACGGCTTATTGTATAAAAGAAGCCGCACTCATTTTTGAAAGTGGCGCCCATGAATATTTAGACTATGTGATTGGTGTAACAGCCCCTGTTGCACTGCGCATACAACGTATCATGCAGCGTGATGGCATTACCCGTGAAGACGTGTTGTTAAGAATGGATAAACAACTGGATGAATCAGAAAAAATGCAGCTGTGCAATTTTGTAATTAAAAATGACGAACAGTCCTTAATATTACCTCAGGTGCTGGCATTGCATGATCAGATATTACTATTTTCAAAATAATTAAAGGCTCCCTCATCTTTCACAAGAATTAGCCGACTTTGAGTTGTTAACTTAATATACCGAATCCTTTCATTTGTTTTGTAACTTTAAACTATGAAAATCTTTTCTGCATCACAGATTAAAAAATGGGATGCGTTTACCATCGCTCATGAACCGGTAGCTTCAATAGATCTGATGGAACGTGCTGCTACGGCCTGCTGCAAATGGCTTATCGGAAAAAATTTCGGCACATTTCATTTCCGCATTTTTTGCGGCAAAGGCAATAATGGCGGCGATGGACTGGCCATTGCCCGACTACTGATTGAACACCAATGCCTGGTAACGGTTTATATACTGGAGTTTGGAAATATTGGTACTGATGATTTTCAAACCAACCTGGAAAGGCTGCATC
Source organism: Chitinophagaceae bacterium (assembly GCA_947483345.1). Taxonomy (GTDB): domain Bacteria; phylum Bacteroidota; class Bacteroidia; order Chitinophagales; family Chitinophagaceae; genus Ferruginibacter. The sequence continues at coordinate 2,888 of CANKNL010000091.1, forward strand.
CATTAACAACCGATATTCATTTTATACAATCGACTGAATTTTTTCCTGCTATCAATGAAGCCGATATTATTATAGATGCCTTGTTTGGTACCGGTATCAATAAACCTCTGGAGGGTACAAGCAAAGCACTGGTGGAGTATATCAATCAATCGATCAGCAAAATTATTTCCATTGACCTGCCATCCGGTTTGTTTGCAGATATCAGTTCAAAAAGCAACAGCATCATAAAAGCCAACCATACCCTATCTTTTCAAAATTATAAACTGGCTTTTTTATTAGCTGAAAATGAAAATTATTGTGGAGAAATACACCTTTTACATATCGGCTTACATAAAAATTTTGAAGCTGATGAAGAGGCTATTTTTGAAGGGATAGATATTGAACTGATAAAAAATATTTATAAACCCCGAACAAAATTTGCACACAAAGGAACATACGGGCATGCCGCACTTCTTTGTGGTTCTTATGGTATGATGGGGGCTGCTGTTTTAAGTGCTGAGGCCTGTTTACGAAGCGGTGCAGGTAAATTAACGGTGTATATTCCAACATGTGGTTACCACATTTTACAAACAACAGTACCCGAAGCCATGTGTACTGTTACCGGTGATGAGTATCTTTTATCCTCGCCTGAAATTGAAAAATATGATGCCGTTGGAATTGGCCCCGGAATTGGATTACATCCCACACATACGACTTTATTAAAAGACATTTTTATGAATGTAAATAAGCCAATGGTTATTGATGCCGATGCATTAAATATCATGGCCCAACACAAAAAATTATTAAAATCTATCCCCCCTTTATCCATTATTACGCCTCACCCAAAAGAATTTGAACGCCTGTTTGGAAAATCTGAAAATGCCTGCCTGCCGGACAGGCAGGATTTTGAACGTATTGAGTTAGCATTGCAAAAATCAAAAGAACTGAATATCTATATTATTCTAAAAGGACATCATACATTCATTAGCACACCTGAAGGAAAAGGATTTTTTAATAGTACGGGTAATCCCGGTATGGCTACTGCGGGAAGTGGTGATGTTTTAACAGGGATATTGACCGGTTTACTGGCGCAGGGATATACACCGATAGAGGCCTCGTTACTGTCGGTATATTTACATGGCTCAGCTGGAGATTTAGCCGCTTCAAAAATGGCTATTGAAGCCATGATCGCCGGCGATATTGTGAGTTGTATTGGAGATGCTTTTAAACAACTTTATTCCACAAACGTATAAAAATGTGATTCTTAATTTTGCTAATAGCAATTAATCAATCTATTCTGTCTGTTTTTGCCCCTTTTACCCTATTTTTGCCGTCCAAAATTCAGAACAATTATTACTTATGAACAATTTGATTTATGTTATCCCGGCAATGGGCATTGTAGCCCTTTTATACACTTTTATAAAGTTTCATTGGGTTTCTAAGCAGGATGCGGGCAACGACCGCATGAAAGAGATCAGCACTTATATTGCTGAAGGAGCCATGGCTTTTTTAAAAGCTGAATATAAAATACTGGCCTATTTTGTAATCATTGGTGCGCTCTTGTTAGGTGTAATGGGTTACACTAATGCTAACAGTCACTGGAGTATTGCAGTCGCTTTTATAATTGGTGCATTCTTTAGCGCATTGGCCGGCTTTATCGGAATGAAAGTGGCTACCAAAGCTAATGTACGCACTGCTCAGGCTGCCCGTACCAGTTTATCTAAAGCCCTTAAAGTGTCATTTACCGGTGGTAGTGTAATGGGATTAGGTGTTGCAGGTTTAGCGGTTTTAGGACTGGGAAGTTTGTTTATTATTTTAAAAATGATCTTTGCTCCAGATGCGGCTGTTGATAGTCATGAAATGGAGAAAACCATAGAAATTTTAACCGGCTTTAGTTTAGGTGCCGAATCCATTGCCTTATTTGCCCGTGTTGGTGGTGGTATTTATACCAAAGCCGCTGATGTGGGTGCTGATCTGGTTGGAAAAGTTGAAGCTGGTATTCCGGAAGATGATCCGCGTAACCCGGCAACAATTGCCGATAATGTGGGAGATAATGTGGGTGATGTGGCAGGTATGGGCGCCGATCTTTTTGGATCTTATGTGGCAACTGTATTAGCAACCATGGTTTTAGGTAGAGAAACAAATGCCATGACCGATAATTTTGGTGGCATGTCACCTATCCTATTACCTATGCTTATCGCAGCGATGGGCATTTTATTCTCTATCATTGGAACTTTCTTTGTAAGAATAAGTGAAAGCGCAGGTTTAAGTACACAAAAAGTACAGAATGCTTTAAATATGGGTAACTGGGGTTCAATTGTATTAACCGCTGTTGCCTCTTATTTTCTCGTCAATTTTTTAATGCCCGAGACCATGACACTTCGTGGACATGAGTTCACAAAAAATGGCATATTTGGTGCCATCATGGTTGGTTTAACAGTTGGTACATTAATGAGTATGATTACGGAATATTATACGGCCATGGGTAAGCGCCCGGTGAATACCATTATTCGCCAGTCAGGTACAGGCCACGCTACCAACATCATTGGCGGTTTGGCAATGGGTATGGAAAGTACATTCTTACCAATCCTGGTTTTGGCTTCAGGTATTTACATGAGTTTTTGGTGTGCAGGTTTATACGGTGTGGCGATTGCTGCTGCCGGTATGATGGCTACAACGGCTATGCAATTGGCCATTGACGCCTTTGGTCCTATTGCCGATAATGCTGGTGGTATTGCAGAGATGAGTGAGTTACCAAAAGAAGTACGTGAAAAAACAGATATTTTGGATGCCGTAGGTAATACAACAGCAGCTACAGGTAAAGGATTTGCTATTGCTTCGGCTGCATTAACAGCCCTGGCGCTTTTTGCAGCCTTTGTTGGTATCAGTGGTATTGAAGGTATAGACATTTATAAAGCACCGGTATTAGCCGGTTTATTTGTGGGTGGCATGATACCATTTATATTTTCATCATTGGCAATACGAGCTGTAGGCGAAGCCGCCATGGCTATGGTAGAAGAAGTTCGCCGTCAGTTCCGTACCATTCCCGGTATCATGGAAGGTACCGGCAAACCGGAGTATGATAAATGTGTGGCTATTTCTACTGAAGCTTCTTTAAAAAAGATGATGTTACCCGGAGCTATTGCTTTATTATCTCCCTTAATTATTGGTTTTTCATTCGGACCAGAAGTATTAGGTGGATTTTTAGCAGGTGCAACAGTAAGCGGTGTATTGATGGGCATGTTCATGAACAATGCCGGTGGCGCCTGGGATAATGCAAAAAAATGTTTTGAAAAAGGTGTTGAGATAAATGGAGAGATGTTTTATAAAAAATCTGAACCCCATAAAGCTTCTGTTACCGGAGATACTGTAGGTGATCCATTTAAAGATACTTCAGGACCGTCGATGAATATCCTCATTAAATTAATGTCAATTATTTCATTAGTTATTGCACCTACCCTTGCTACCATGACTTGGGGTACTGCTTCAAAGCACAACATGCAGGAGATGAAAAAGGAAATTTCTATCATTAAGACAGATAGCACCAACACCATGAATCTGACGGTGACTGCTGATGCAAATGCACTGAAAGTTCCAACAAACAACTTGATTGATGCTTTAGTTGCTGATAAATTAATTGAAAAAGATAATTATTCTCTTGGATTATCTAAAGCCGGTAAACTAAGCTTGAATGATAAAGAGCTGACTGCAGACGTTACTGCTAAATACAAAGCATTGATAGATGCATTGGGTGGAGCAGACCTGAATATTAAGAATTCCAAAAAATAAAAATAAAAATATTGTTTACTTACCCCGCTGTTTTTCATCGGGGTTTTTTATGAATAACAGCTTTATTAAAAAATGTCATTCATAAAAAAAGTTAATTCTTCATAAAATTATTTAAATGGATTTGGTATTTACAAGTAATTTCGTACATTGCCATACGAAAACACTCGTACTATGACATTAATTAAGAATACTAAGCCCACTGAAAGTGAACTGGAGATACTGCAGGTATTATGGAATGAAAAGACTGCATCAGTTAGAATAGTGCATGAAGAACTATTGAAAACCAAAGATGCCGGTTATACCACTACTCTCAAATTGATGCAGATTATGTTTGAAAAGGGCTTGGTTACCAGAGATGATAGACAAAAGACGCATATTTATAAACCGGCTGTTACAAGGGAACATACGCAGCAGCAATTCCTTAATAAAATGATCAATTCATTATTTGCAGGCTCTTCATCCGATTTAGTGTTGCAAGCACTGGGCGGCCATTCTGCCAGCGAAGAAGAACTGGAAAAAATTCAGCAACTGATCAATCAACTTAAAAAAGACAAGTAAAATTGTAAACTGTAATTGCTAACCATTTAAATGCTTATGATTCAGTTCACCTATAGTTTTTGTATGGCCATCTTGCACAGCTTTTGGCAAGCGGCGTTTTTATTGTTGCTTTATTTTACCATAGATAAAGCCATCTTTAAAAATAACGCCCCCTTAGCGAAAAGGAATATTTTGTATGCAGGCCTTGCTACTCAGTTTTTTTTATCTGCGCTAACTTTTTTTATTTACTTTTTCAATGTTGCCGGTGCCGGAACACTAACTGACTTCAACCAAAGTATTTCCGGATATTTGGGCAGCAATACCCTTCAATCAATTACACCCTGGATATTCGGTCTCTACATTTTTATTATTGCCTATAAATTAATAAAAACGATTTATAGCTGGTATCTTTTTAAACAGCAATATAAAACGGGCTTACAAAAGCCAACTGTTGATCTTAAACTTTTTACCGAATTAAATGCTTACCAGTTTGGTATAAAAAGAAAAGTAACCCTTTGGTTAAGCTATTCTATACAAACACCAATAACTTTTGGATTTTTTAAACCACTTATTTTATTACCGGTTGCATTATTGAATAATATCAGTACCCAACAGGCCGAAACCCTTGTCCTGCATGAGTTAACACATATCCGCACTAATGATTACCTCCTCAATTGGTTTTTATTGATGGCAGAAACAATCTTCTTTTTTAATCCGTTTATATTAAGCCTGTGTAAAAAAATAAGGCTCGAAAGAGAGAAGAACTGTGATATAAACGTGCTCTCTTTTAAATACGCCCCTGCTTTATATGCCGATACATTGTTGCAGGCAGAAAAAATAAAACAATTGATTCCGAATTTTCAACTGGCTGCAGTAAGCAGAAAGAAATATTTATTGCAGCGCATTCAGTATTTTACTGATGAAAAAAATATGACCCGGTCACACCGATTGAATATTGTCGCTCCGCTTATTGGGTTTATTTTACTGCTGATGCTGTCTGTTGCTGTATTAATGCAAGCAGGAAAAACGGATTTATCAATACAATCAGCAACCCACATTAATGGTTTGCCATTTAATAATTATTTAATTCGGGATGCGGCATTAGGCATGCATCTTATTCCCGAGTTTAATACGAATGAACCGATACATAAAAAGAATGAATCCCAACAACCCATCATTGTAAATAAAACATTTGTAAATACTGATTTGGTTTATTCTTCTGAAACACCAAAAATCGAAGAAATAGCAAAGCCTGTTAACCCAAATATGGCTTTACCAATTGCCATCCGGGAAAATGATGCTGCCCGACGGATTATTGTCAAGGAAGAAGGTTCTGGATCTGCTTCTTTACAAGTTTATTATTTAAGTTATGAAAACGGCAAATGGATTTTACAACCCGAATGGGTTTTAACAGCAAAAGAAATGATTTTAGATTCGCTTTCTTTAAAAATTGATTCTTTAAAAACAAGGATAATAAAACGATATCCAGATCAACAGTAACAACAACTATGTTTTTTACTGAAGTATACGCCTTGCCAATGGACAATGTTCTTAAAGTCCTACCAGATATTACGAGGACAACTGTCTCCGTATTTATTACCCAATAAAAAGCCTATCACAATTTCGTGGGTACCCTTGGTATAGGTTTGCAACCGCGATGTAGTTGCATGTTCATAAGCATAACTAACATTAAAGGTATTCGAAATATTTACACCAACCATACCGGAATAGCCTCCAACCAGGTCTGCAAAACGATAACTGCCGCCAACCCATAAAAAATCCTGATATTGCATTTTTACATTCGCATGAATAGACGTTAGTTGCGGCTGCCAGTATTGAATCATCATCGATGGTAATACCGAAATATCATCTGAAATGGCAAACCTGTACCCGGCTGCAGCAAAATAGTTTGGTGTAAATGTTTCGCCATAATTACTATCCTTCACAAACTTAGCTTTACCCGGAATAATATTTAATACAGATACGCCAAGAAAATAGCGGGCAGAATATAACCAGATACCGGCACCAATTTCAGGTTTAATCTTGCTGATTGATCCATTGTTATATCCAACTGCCGGATCATTTGGATCCAGATTACCCCACTCTATTTTGGAACGGTCTAAACTTACACTGCTAATACCTACATTTAAACCGGCAGCAATACTTGTACGTACAGATAATGGTTTGTGGTATGCATAAGAAGCTGCAACCGACCAACGACTGATATATCCAGCCTTATCATTTATAACCTGTAATCCAACACCGTGATGTGCTGGAGAAACAGCATATTCTTCCCATGCTTTCGGACCGCCGGGATTGTCGCCCGGTATCTGAAATGATGTGGCATTGGTACGCAAATCCTTTTTACCTACCGGGCCATGAATACTAAAATAAGTTGTTACCGGAGCGCCTGTAATACCAGCCCACTGATTGCGGTAACTTAGCTTAACATCTGTATAATTTTCAATGCCGGTTATACCTGGATTGAGAATATAATTATTTAAAATGTACTGCGTATAATATGGCTTGGCCTGACCAATAACCATAAGGCCAAAAAAAACATTGAATGTGGTGATCAAAAATAATTTTTTCATGCTTTCAGCTTTTCGTTTCACACCTGCCATTCAATGGAATGAGCAAACTGTTCAATCCGAGTACAGGTTTTATTTGAATTCGTCTTTATTAAAATGACAAACCAATATTTCAATTTTTTAAATTAAACTGCACTTTTAAATTTTTATACACGCAGTCTTTTTTTTATTTAAGTATAGTTACATACCCGGTAATGGGGTCTCTTCCATTACCCGGTTCAATAATATAATAATAGGTATCAAAGGGTAATGGTTTACCTTTTAATGTGCCATTCCATGGTGTATTATATCCCCTTGATTCAAATATCAATTTTCCACTTCTGGTAAATACCTGTACCCTGTTATCGGGATAGGTGTTTAAGAAATCTATTCTCCATGAATCATTAATACCATCATTGTTTGGCGTAAAGGTATTGGGTATAACGGGGAATTTAAGCAGCTTAACAAATACCTCATC
>CANKNL010000092.1 GCA_947483345.1 Chitinophagaceae bacterium
ACTGATGGCGGACAGTCATTTAAATCGATCAGGACACCCCACGGCGATCATCATGATCTTTGGATAGACCCTGCTGACGGCAACAGGATGATCATTGCTGATGATGGTGGTGCACAGATCAGTTTTGATGGGGGCGATAACTGGAGCACGTATCAAAATCAACCTACCGCACAATTTTATCGCGTAAGTACCGATAATCATTTTCCATACAGGATACTTGGTGCACAGCAGGATAATTCTACTGTCCGTATTTTATCACGCAGCGATGGTGGTCAAATTACTCAGGATGACTGGCAATCCACAGCCGGGGCAGAAAGTGGTTATGTGGTTGCAGATCCATTAAATCCGGATGTGGTGTATGGGGGTAATTATAGCGGGTACTTATCACGGTTAGATCATAAAACCGGCGAGAACAGGGCAGTAAGTGTTTGGCCTGATGATCCTTTGGGAGGCGGTATTGATGTAGCCAAATATCGGTTTCAATGGAATTTTCCCATATTTTTTTCGCCGCATAATCCAAAAAAATTGTATGCCGGAGGTAACCATTTATTTGTTACAGAAAATGAAGGCGCTTCCTGGACAGCACTAGGTGGAGACCTGACAACCAATGATAAAAAACGACAGGCATCAAGTGGAGGCCCTATTACAAAAGATAATACCGGTGTAGAAGTGTACTGCACTGTTTTTACTGCAACCGAATCTGCACTGGAAAAAGATTTGTTGTGGACAGGTAGTGATGACGGCCTGATACATGTAAGTAAGGACGGCGGAAAAAACTGGGCAAATGTAACTCCCAAAGAAGCGGGCGAGTGGATGATGTGGAACTGTGTGGAAACCGATCCGTTTAAAAAAGGCAAAGCCTATTTTGTGGGTACAAAATATAAGAGTGATGATTTTGCACCTTATCTTTTTAAAACAGAAGATTATGGAAAAACCTGGACAAAAATTACCAACGGAATTAATGCCATGCATTTTACCCGTGCCTTAAGAGCCGATAAAAAAAGAGCTGGTTTATTGTATTGTGGCACAGAATACGGCATGTACATCAGTTATGATGATGGTGCAAACTGGAAAACATTTCAGTTAAATTTACCCATGGTACCCATTACCGACATGACCATCAAAGAAAATGATTTGATCGTGGCCACACAGGGAAGATCCTTTTGGGTACTGGATGATTTAACGGTGGTACAACAAAAAGAAAATGCCATCGCAGATAAAAATTTATTTGTCTTTAGCGTAAATGAGGCTTATCGCTTTGATGGTTTTCAAATTCCCAATCCAAAAAATGCAGGGATGAATCCTCCAAATGGATCGGTTATTAATTACTTTGTAAAATCTATTTCCGATTCGGCTAAAGTGAGTATTGATATTCTGGATAAAAATAAAAAACTCATCAAATCATTTTCAACCAAGGCAAAAGAGAAAGAAGATAAACTGGATGTAAGTGCAGGCATGAACCAATTTGTTTGGAACATGTTATACCCGCCTGCCGAAAAAGTGGAAGGGCAGATCATCTGGCACGGAACCGTGCCTGGCCCTAAAGCTGCACCAGGGCAGTATTTTTATAAAGTTAAAGCTGAAAAAGATTCTGTTGAAGGAAGTTTCAACATTAAAGCAAATCCTGTTTATAATTTATCTCAACAAGATTATGAGGAGCAGTTTAATTTCCTGATCGCAATCAGGGATAAGTTTAATGATATACAGAAAGCCGGAAAAAATATTCGTGACGTACGCAAGCAGATCAATGAGTTTATGGATAAACAGGGTAAAGATGTGCCAAAAGAAATAAAGCAACAGGCGGATACCATTAATAAACAAATGACGGTTATTGAAGAAGCGCTGCATCAAACCAAAGCCAAAAGCGGACAGGATGTGTTGAACTACCCAATTCGTTTGGATGATAAAATTTCGGGCCTGTATGATTTTGCATCAAGCGGTAACAGTGCACCTGCAAAGCAGGTTAAAGAAGCTTTTGCAGAATTGGGCGGACAGGCAGACATACAGTTGAATAATCTTAAAAAAATGATGGACGAAGATCTGGTTAAGTTTAATACAATGATCAGAGAAAAAGCATTGCCTGTTATTGGAGTTAAAAAAGATTGAATCCTGATGCTGGATACTTGATGCCTGAAAGGGCTTAATAAATTAAAAGACTTTTTATTATTGAGCATCAGCCAGTAACAAGTGTCTAGTATTTAGTATTCAGTATACAGTATTCAGTATCTCCTTACTCAGTATCTTTGCGCATGAATTTGAAAGCATTCTCCTCTTCTTTTATAACCAAGTTTAGTTTTTTAAAACGGGCTTTTGGCAATAAACCATTCAGGCTGCTGGATATTGGCGCGGGTAACCATTCTGCCACAAAAGCTAAATCTGTTTTTCCAAACTGCGAATACCATGCTGTGGATATGGAAAAAGACTACAATAATACAGAAGCAGATTTTAAGTTAATGGATGCTTTTTATGAAATGGATTTGACCAAACTTGATTTTTCTACTATTCCTGATAATTATTTTGATGCCATACAAATGGCACATGTTATTGAACATTTGTATAACGGCGATGACGTGGTGAAAGGCTTATTGCCAAAACTAAAGCGTGGCGGCTATATTTACCTGGAATATCCCGGCGAAAAAAGCACCCGGTTACCAAGTATGGAAGGGTCTTTAAATTTTAAGGACGATCCAACACATGTAAGGGTTTATTCAGTTAAAGAATTATCAGCATTATTTGATGCCAATGGTTGCCAGGTATTAAAAGGGCAAATTCGTAGAAATAGTTGGTTTATAATGGCCATGCCATTACGCATAATCAAATGTTGGGTAACCGGAAAAAAATTACAGGGTAATATTTTTTGGGATCTTTTGGGCTTTGCTGAGTTTGTATGGGCAAAAAAAATTAAAAATTAAAAATGAAGAACCTGCACTAATAAATGACTAATTCTTAATTTTTAATTCTCAATTAATCCAGCAGGTCTGGCCTTCTCTCTTCTGTTCTCTTAACAGATTGCTCATGACGCCATTCATCAATCAGTTTATGATTACCACTCATTAAAATTTCGGGTACTTTCCATCCCCGGAATTCTTCTGGCCTTGTATAAACCGGGGGCGCTAATAAATTATCCTGAAAAGAATCAGTGAGGGCAGATGTTTCATCATTCAACACGCCGGGTATTAACCTGCCAATGGCATCAACCAAAACTGCAGCCGCCAGTTCGCCGCCACTTAAAACATAATCGCCAATAGAAATTTCTTTGGTTACAAAATGATCTCTGAAACGTTGATCAACTCCTTTGTAGTGGCCGCATATCAGTAGTAAATTATTTTTTAAAGAAAAGCCGTTGGCCATTTGTTGATTAAATGTTTCGCCATCGGGCGTTAAAAAAATAATTTCGTCGTAGGTAGTTTCTTTCTGCAAATTTTCAATAGCATTAACCAGTGGCTCAATCATCATCACCATGCCGGCGCCACCACCAAAGGCATAATCATCTACCTGTGCCCGGGCATATGTTGTATAATCTCTTAAGTTAATAACACGTACTTCTAACAAACCTTTATCCTTCGCTCTTTTCATAATGGAATGAGCAAAAGGACTTTCCAACAGGCCTGGAACAACAGTGATGATATCAATTTTCATTTTACAAAGTAAATCATTATCGGATGAAGAAAATGATTTGTTAATCCATAAATTCATCCAAATCTCTTTTATCTTTTTTTGTTGGTCGGCCTTGCTTACTCATTCTTTTACCTGTATTAAAGGTGGCCGCCTCAAATTTTATGCGGTCGAGTTCTTCAGCTGGGGTTATATCCTGGTAAAAATTTATGGCCTCACTGTATTGAACCCTTTTAAATAGTAAGCCGGTTACCTGTATAACCCAGCGTTTGTTCTCGGTTTTTACTTCAAAGGCATCACCCACCTGTACGGCACGGGATGCTTTGATATGCATGCCGTTAAATTTCACTTTTCCTTTATCACAGGCATCACCTGCCTGGCTTCGCGTTTTAAACAGCCGGATGGCCCATAAATATTTATCCAGTCGAAGTTTTTCTTTTTCCATTACAACAAAATAAATGCTTTTACTGCAAAGCGGGTTAAAGGTTGATGTAAATGCGTAATTTTAAGTATAAAAACTATTGGACATGACATTTTTTAAAATTAGAATGCTCTTATTTTTTATCTGCATGGCTCAGGTATCAATGGCGCAGGATGGGAGTAAGATTAATTGGGCTGTTGATGGTGATTATTATACAAAGATCACTGATGGCAATATCATACAGGTTAATCCTGCCACAGAAGAAGAAACTACTGTTATTAAAAAATCGCAACTGATTAATCCTGAAACGCAAAAATATTTATTGCCTGCCTCTTATGAATTTAATAAAAATTATACCCGCCTCTTGGTTTTTACCAACACCGCCAAGGTATGGCGTTACAATACCAGGGGAGATTATTGGCTGTTTGATATCATTGGTAATAAATTGACCAAATTGGGAAAGGGGTTAGCCATGCAGTCGTTAATGTTTGCAAAATTTTCGCCCGACGGGAAAAAAGTGGCGTATGTAAGTGAACATAATATTTATGTTGAAGAGATTGGCTCTGGAAAAATTGTAAAAATGACTGTTGATGGCAACAGAAAAATAATCAACGGCACTTTTGACTGGGTTTATGAAGAAGAGTTTGGTTGCCGCGACGGATTTAGATGGAGCCCTGATGGCAGTATGATCGCATTTTGGCAGGTAGATGCAACCAGAATTAGAGACTATTATATGTTGAATACAACAGATAGTATTTATTCGCAGGTTATTCCGGTACAATATCCAAAAGTGGGTGAAATGCCATCCCCGGTAAGGATTGGTGTAGTGAGTATTGCCAACCGATTTATAAAGTGGATGGATATAGCGGAAAATCCACAACAAAATTATATACCAAGAATGGAATGGGCGGATAAGCATGAATTAATTGTTCAGCAATTAGACCGGAAGCAACAGGAGAGTAAATTGATGTATTGTAATGTTGCTGATGGCGAATGCCGTACTTTTTGGGCCGAGAACAGCAATACCTGGATTGATGTATATGCCGATGATGCGGGGGGATGGAAGTGGGTGAATAAGGGTAACGACTTTTTATGGATTAGTGAAAAGGACGGGTGGCGCCATATTTACCGGATAAGCCGTGATGGTAAAACAGAAACACTGTTAACGAAAGGCAATTATGATGTTGGAGAAATTAAAGGCATTGATGAAACTAAAAATTATATTTATTTCACAGCCTCACCAGATAATGCAACACAATTATATTTGTATAGGGTAAATATAGATAAGGGCACGGTTATTCAAAAAGTAGTGACAACTGTAAAAAAAGTTATAGATATTATCGCAAATAAAGTGGATGAACCTGAATTACTCAGTTCAAAAGATTTGAAAGGTACACACGACTATATGATTTCGCCGAATGCCAAATATGCCACACATACTTTTTCAAATTATCACACGCCATGGGTAACTGAATGGATAACCATGGTTGATAACAAACCAATTAACCCTGCTAAAAGTATTGCTGCCAAAATTAAAACGGAGGATAAAAACGATGTGGAATATGTGAGATTAGTGACCGGCGATAATATTATTTTAGATGCCTGGATCAATAAACCCGAAAAATTTGACCCCGAAAAAAAATACCCGGTTGTATTTTATGTTTATGGAGAACCGGCTACCTCTACCGTACAGGATCAGTATGGCAACCACAATAATTTTTTGTACAATGGTGATATGCGGGCCGATGGGTATATACAGGTGGCTATTGATAACCGGGGAACGCCGATGTTAAAAGGTGCTGCCTGGCGAAAATCCATTTACCGGAAAATAGGGGATATTAATATTACCGATATGGCCCAGGGATTTAAAAAACTGATGGAGATGAACCCTTATTTCGATAAAGACAGGGTGGCAGTTTGGGGCTGGAGTGGTGGCGGATCATCTACCTTACACCTGCTTTTCAGGTATCCAGATTTATTTCAGACAGGTATTGCCATTGCAGCCGTGTCTAACCAGTTATTTTATGATAATATTTATCAGGAACGTTACATGGGGCTACCACAGGAAAATAAAGATGATTTTATTAAAGGATCTCCCGTTACCTATGCCAAAAATTTAAAAGGGAATTTATTGTATATACATGGCACAGGAGATGATAATGTGCATTTCAGTAATGCTGAATTACTGGTGAATGAATTGATAAAATACAACAAACAATTTCAGTATATGCCTTATCCCAACCGATCACACGGCTTATCTGAAGGGGAGGGTACTTTTGAACATCTGGCTACCTTGTATTCCAACTATTTGAGAGCACATTGTCCGCCAGGGGCCAGATAAAACACCTAGTTCTTTATTTTTTAATAAAATTTAAGGTGGTTTTGCAAAGTTATCGTTGCGATGTACTAATTAATTTCCCCAAACTGTTGATAACAATTTCTAAAAAAATAAGGATAATGATTTTATAATATTAACTTCAACATTATCAAACTAAAACTATTTATGAAAAAACTAAGTCTATTATTTAGCCTGGTGCTAATTTCGTTTGCACTGTATGCTCAGCAAACATATACCATTACGGTAACAGATTCAAAAGCCGGAAAGCCTATTGCCGATGTGTCTGTAAAAATCAAGGCCACTAATAAAGGCGGCAGCACCACTGCCAATGGCACAATGACTTTGCAGGCATCTGTAAATGATGTGTTGGAAATCAGCAGTATTGGATATACCAGTCAGGAAATAAAATTGAGCAACCAGACCAATGTACTTGTTTCATTGGAATCTGCTTCCATTGAATACAGTGATATTGTGGTGGTAGGTTCCCGTGGTGCTCCGCGTGCAAAAATTGAAACAGCTGTTCCGGTTGATGTGATCAGAATTAATCAGGTTGGTTTGCCCACTGCAAAAATGGATCTTACATCTGCCTTAAATATGGCGGCACCGTCTTTTAATTATAATAAACAAAGTGGTGCCGATGGTGCCGATCATGTTGATCTGGGTACTTTACGTGGCCTTGGCCCCGATCAAACCCTGGTTTTAATAAATGGTAAACGCCGCCACCAAACAGCCTTTGTAGCTTTATTTGGTACGAGAGGCAGGGGTAACTCGGGTGCTGATCTAAATGCCTTTCCGCAATCGGCTGTAGATCGTATTGAAATTTTACGGGATGGGGCCTCTGCACAATATGGGTCTGATGCCATGGCTGGGGTAATGAATATTGTACTTAAAAAAGATATCAATCACTGGTCAATCAATACCGGCTGGGCAGGTTATTATGATACTAAATTTAATCCCGAAAGATTTAATACAGGCAATCAATATATTTCCGGTAAAAAAATTGATGGCAGTACCTTCTCTTTTTCGGCCAACAATGGTTTTGCCCTTGGTAAAAATGGCGGCTTTGTAAATATATCCATGGATTTTTTAACCCATGGAAAAACATACCGGCAGGCCGATACCACCGACTGGCAAACAAATAAAAATGCATTGCCTTATATAAATCCTTACCGCAGGGCATTTGGTGATGGCTCTATTGATACCTATGGTGCCATGTATAATCTTGAAATTCCAACAAGCGCAAAAAAGACCAGTACTTTTTATTCTTTTGGAGGATATAATTACAAAGCATCAGATGCTTTTGCATATAGCAGAAACTGGAGTGCAAGGCCTCAGCGCTTTCCGGTTGATTTAAATGGTGATCTGTTGTATGATAACAATATCATGCATACAACCAATGATGGAGAAATATATTATAACCCTCATATTCAAACTAAAATAAAAGATTTTTCAATAGCTGCCGGGGTTAAAGGAATTTGTCATGGCTGGAACTGGGATCTGAGTAATACGGTTGGCAGAAATGATTTTCATTTTTATGGAGATAAAACCTTTAATGCTTCTATGTTTATGACACCCGGAACACCATTGCGTACACATTTTGATGATGGCGGGTTTAATTTTTTACAGAATACATTGAATTTTGATGTGAGCAAATCTTTCAAATCAATTGCCCAGGGGCTTAACTTAGGATTGGGTACCGAATTCAGGTATGAACAGTATAAAATTTATGAGGGTGAAGAAGCGTCCTACAAAAGTTATCACACGGCCGATGTGTATTATCCAAATGTTGGAGAGGATAGAACACCGGCTGCAGGTTCTCAGGGATTTCCAGGTTTCAGTCCTTCGGATGCTATAAAAGCTCATCGTTCTAATATTAGTTTATATGCGGATGCTGAATTGAATGCAACAAAAGCCTGGTTACTTGATGCTGCCATACGTTTTGAAAACTATTCAGATTTTGGTTCAGTAGCTACATTTAAATTTGCAACACGTTTAAAGGTTGCTCAAAATTTTAATATCAGGGGTTCAGTAAGTACAGGTTTCAGGGCACCATCTTTGCAACAGATCAATTTCAGTAATACACTTACTTCTTTCAGTGGTGGTGTTTTGGTTAATGCACTTTTTGCACGCAATGGAAGTGCCATTACAAAAGCGGCCGGCATTCCTGATCTGAAGCAAGAGACCTCGGTAAATGGCAGTATCGGATTTGCCTGGAAACCTATACCAGGTTTAACTTTTACGATGGATGGGTATATTGTAAAAGTTAAAGACAGGATCGTTGAGTCTGGTTTATTCAGTGCTTCTGATTCTACTTTGCCAATCTCTTTTATTTCGCAGATTCCTACTGATGTAGCAACGGTTCAATTTTTTGCCAATGCCGTTAATACCACTAACTATGGTTTGGATATTGTTGCAGATTATTCAAAAAAATGGGGAAATAATGCCATTAGAATTTTATTAGCCGGAAATTTTCAACACATGAAAGTTGATAAAATTAATGTGCCTTCTGCCTTAAATGGTACTGTTTTAAATCAAAAAACATTTTTCAGCGACAGGGAAGAATCATTTCTGTTAGCATCGGCACCCAATGCCAAGTTTAACATGAGTCTGGAATATAATTTAAAAAAATTAGGTGTGGGAACGCACCTGACCTATTTTGGTAAAATAAGATTATTAGGCTTTGGCGATGCTACTGCAGATAATCCAAATCAAACGGGTATTAACCCACAGGTACCTTCTGATGCAGATGGCAATGTATATGTACCTGAAGAATTTATTTTTAAAGGGAAGATGATTGCAGATATTTTTGCGTCATATCGCATCACTAAAAAGATTACTGTATTTATAGGTGTGGATAATGTATTAAACGTGCATCCCAATCTTGGTGTTAACCCATTGGCAAAAGGCTGGTTTGGCGACAATGAATCCGGTGGTGCCTGGGATAGTGTTCAAATGGGTTTTAACGGACGGAAATTATTTAGCAAGATCTCTTTTAATTTTTAATCCGAAACCGTTTTTAGAACTATACAAACTGTAGGTCTGTTCAATAACAAAGAGTTGGTAGCCAAATGGCTCCAACTCTTTTTCAATTATTCACTATGTTTCAAATTGTTAAAATTGTATTCTGCATCCTGGTGTTATCAGTGTCTACTGCATTTTTATCAGCGCAAAACAAGATCGTAGTTTTTCAATCTGATTTTGGGTTGAAGGATGGTGCCGTATCTGCTATGAAAGCTGTTGCCATGACTGTTTCCAGTGATCTGAAGTTATTTGATCTTACCCATGACATTCCGGCTTATAATATTTGGGAAGCAGCCTATCGTTTGGAACAAACAGTTTCTTACTGGCCTGCAGGCACGGTGTTTGTATCGGTTGTAGATCCCGGTGTAGGTACAGCCAGAAGATCGGTGGTGCTGAAAACAAAATCCGGGCATTTTATAGTTACACCCGATAATGGATCGCTAACATTAATTGCGCAATCTTTGGGCATAGCCGAGATCAGAGAAATTGATGAAGCCATCAATCGTAGGAAGGGTTCAGAAAAATCTTACACTTTTCATGGACGAGATGTATATGCCTACACTGCTGCCAGGTTGGCGGCGGGAGACATAAATTTTGAACAGATTGGCAAGTTGCTCCCTGCCGAAGTCGTTACTATACCTTATCAACAAGCCGCCACAGAAGGCGTAAACATTAAAGGAACCATTGCGATACTGGATGTGCAATATGGAAATGTTTGGACAAATATTCCTGCTGCACTTTTCAATAAATTACAGGTACAGGTTG
>CANKNL010000093.1 GCA_947483345.1 Chitinophagaceae bacterium
CCAGCGGCGTTTTTACCTAATGCGGCGGTACTGGTACCACCCGTTGTTGTACCCGGGAAAGTTGGCGTAAAAATATCAGTAGGCCCGTTAACATATAAACCATTGGCTACAATAAAGCTTGAAATTCGTGTACCGTTTGTAGACGTGGCCCATAAATTAGGTGTAACGGGAACAGTATTTACTGTAACCGTTGTTGTACTTGTTGTAAGGGTTCCTGCACCTGCTCTGGCAATGGTTACATTTACGGTAAATATGCCAGCAGTTGGGAAAGTTAAAATCTTAGTATCGGAATTTACTGCCCCGGGAATGGTGTTGGGATTAGTACCCGGAATAGTTGCACCTACAGCATTCCATGTAAAAGTATAATCACCAGAACCAGCAAAATTACTAGCGGTGGCCGTAAAACTAACAGTGGCACCAACAAAGATATTTTGAGGTGTTGAAGGTGTAAGGGATACGGCAGGTGCAGCATTGGTTAAACGTTTTAAGGCTACTAAAATTCCACCATTTCGTTGTGCGCCTGATAAAGTAACAGTACCATTTCCGGTAGAACCAGCCGCTGCTTTAATTGCCCATGCTGCACCAACTGATGCCTGTGTACCACTAGCATTGGGATTATCGTATAATTCAGTTAATGCACCTGGTGATGTCGTTGTCCATGCACTCCATGTTGGTGCAGAACCAGCTGCTTCTGCAAACATAATTATTGCGGCATTAGCTGTAGCTGTGGTTAAGGTAAGCGCTGTAGCAGTTGAACTGCTTGCAGACACATTAATAACACCGGGGTCAACATCAAATGGACCACCTGCTGATCCATTAGCCTTTACACCGCCTGTTACATCAACACCAGAAAATGCAACGATAGAACCTGCCGCTGCATCTACACCACTTCCCAGGGTAAATGTAAAAGATGCGCCTTCTGTTCCATCGGCAACTCTGTAAAAAACGGAGCCGTAACGCAATGTACCACCAGCTAGGCTTACACCATCAACTATTGTCCAACCAGCCAAAACAGGATTAGTTGTGTTATTACCGCCCTGTGCAATATTTACAATCATTACATCACCAGATACAACGCCTGCAGGTTTTGAAATGGTTAAAGACGTATTTACAGTTGTAGCATTAGTAGCACTACCCCGTTGGGTAATTTGTCCAATGGCAGTACTGCCAAGTAAAAAAATCGCAGCAATGGCGAAAAAAAGTTTAGTAAACATCTTCATAATCTTAGGTTTTAGGTATCTTATAAAAAAATTATTGCGCGCAAACTGTTTTAAAAGTTTGAAGACTTTTCAAAAAAATGTTGGCAATAGTTTTTATATAAGAATTCTGGATACTAAGTCGTGCAATAAACCATATTGTAAATACATACAGGTACAGTAAATAATACACGTAACGTCTGGGGGTGGAGAATCAAGATATAGGTAATTATCCGGTTTTTATCGATCAGGCATGATACCTGAAATAGAATATGTGGGTCAAAGGTGAATACAAAATTAATGTTATTTATTAATTAAACAAATTTATTTTCCCCTTTTTTGATAAAAAAACAAATGTTTAGTCTGGCTGAGTTAGTTTTTCTTTGGCCAATTTTAAAGTCAATGCTAACTGTTGTTCTATACTCAAAAAAGTATTATCCAACTCAATAGCATCATCGGCTTTACGTAAAGGGCTAATCTCCCTGTTAGAATCAATATAGTCCCGCATTTCCAGATTGGATTTCACATCTTCGATTGTGATATTCGGATTCTTATTAAATAATTCTACAAATCGTCTTTCAACCCTTACTGTAATATCGGCAGTCATAAATATTTTAAGTACGGCATCCGGAAAAACGGTAGTTCCAATATCCCTGCCATCCATTACGATGCCTTTTTTTTCTCCAATTTTTTGTTGCTGTGCTACTGCAAATGACCGTACTTCTTTTAGGGTTGCCACCTCGCTTACTTTTTCAGCAATCACCAGATCCCGGATCACATACTCCACATTTTCGCCATTCAAAAAAATTTCTGATTGTTGGGCCTGTTCATTGAACTGAAATTCAATGACGATACTTTGCAATGCCGTATGCACGCTGGCGGCATTAGTCCAATCGATATGATGTCGTAAAAAATACAGGGTAATGGCCCGGTACATGGCACCACTATCCACATAAATATATCCCAGTTCTTTGGCCAGTTGTTTAGCCAATGTACTTTTCCCGCAGGCAGAGTAACCATCAATGGTGATGATAATATCATTCATGTTTACAAAAATCAACAAAACTGTGCAATAATAAAAATAAAAAGAGTTGTTCCGGCTTTGGCGGGGACAACTCTTTTTTAAAAATCATTTACATCAAAACCTCACACCTCCGATTTTTTTTCTTTTTTCTTTTCTTCTTTTTTTAAAATAAATTTTATTTTTTCTCCGGTCTCATCCAACTCTGCCACCATCACATCACCGTTTTTAATATTCATATTCAGTATCTCTTCTGCCAATGGATCTTCCAGGTATTTTTGAATGGCCCGATGCAATGGTCTTGCACCGAACTGTGGATCATGGCCTTTATCGGCTATAAAACTTTTAGCTTCGACACTTAACTCCATGGCCAAGCCCAGATTGGTTAGTCGCTTGGCAACACCCTGCATAACAATATCAATGATCTCAAAAATATTTTCTTTGCTCAGCGAATTGAATACCACCACATCATCTATCCGGTTTAAAAACTCGGGACTAAAAGTGCGTTTCAACGCTTTTTCAATTACGGCCTTATTATTTTCATCGGCATTTTCCATTCGGTTGGCAGTGGCAAAACCAACGCCATCGCCAAAATCTTTCAACTGGCGGGCACCAATATTTGAGGTCATGATGATCATGGTATTTTTAAAATCCACTTTGCGGCCCATCCCATCAGTAAGTTGTCCATCATCTAACACCTGCAATAAAATATTGTAAATATCCGGATGGGCTTTTTCAATTTCATCAAGCAGAATGACACAATAAGGTTTGCGCCGTACTTTTTCTGTTAATTGACCACCTTCTTCATAACCCACATATCCGGGAGGCGCACCAATTAAACGGCTTACTGTAAATTTTTCCATGTACTCACTCATGTCTATCCTTATCAGTGAATCATCACTGTCAAACATATGCCTGGCCAGAGCCCTTGCCAGCTCAGTTTTTCCAACACCGGTTGGCCCCAGAAAAATAAATGTACCGATTGGTTTTTTAGGATCTTTTAATCCTACCCGGTTACGCTGTATGGCCTTAACCACTTTTGAAATGGCTTCTGTTTGTCCTACCACGGCACCTTGCAGATCTGTTGCCATGCGGCGCAATTTTTCTGTTTCGGCCTGTACCATTCTTTTAACCGGAATGCCCGTCATCATACAAACCACTTCGGCAATATCTTCTTCTTCAATGGGAAAACGTTTGTGTTTACTTTCTTCTTCCCAGGCATTTTTTGCTGCTTCCAGTTCTTCCTGCAATCGCTTTTCAGTATCTCTTAACGACGCGGCTTCTTCAAAACGCTGGCTCTTGACCACTTTATTTTTTTCGAGCTTAATGTCTTCTATCTTTTTTTCCAGTTCAATAATTTCTGTTGGCACATTAATATTTTTAATGTGTTTTCTGGCACCAACTTCATCCAGCACATCAATGGCTTTATCAGGCAATAAGCGATCCGTCATATAACGATCGCTCAGTTTTACACAGGCTTCAATGGCTTCCTGGCTGTAGGTAACATTATGATAATCTTCGTACTTGCTTTTTATATTATTTAAGATCTCAATTGTTTCCTCAACAGAAGGTTGTTCAACAAGTACTTTTTGAAAACGACGGTCCAGTGCACCATCTTTTTCTATGTGCATGCGGTATTCATCTAAAGTAGATGCCCCGATACATTGAAGTTCGCCCCTGGCCAGTGCCGGTTTAAAAATATTGGAAGCATCCAGTGATCCGCTGGCGCCACCAGCCCCAACAATGGTATGTATCTCATCAATAAATAAAATAACATCTCTGTTTTTTTCCAGCTCATTCATAATGGCTTTCATCCGTTCTTCAAACTGACCGCGGTATTTTGTGCCGGCAACCAGGGCTGCCAGATCCAGGCTCACCACACGTTTGTCGAACAAAACACGGGAAACCTTTCGTTGTACAATCCTTAAAGCCAAACCTTCTACAATGGCCGTTTTACCCACGCCAGGTTCGCCTATTAAGATGGGATTATTTTTTTTGCGTCGCGACAAAATTTGTGAAACCCGCTCAATCTCTGTCTCTCTGCCAACAATTGGATCTAAGGATCCATTTTCGGCAAGCCTGGTGATATCCCTGCCAAAATTATCAAGCACCGGCGTTTTGGTTTTGGGTTGATTAGCTGTACCGGCCCGCTGGGATTTTTGTGCGCCATATTGTTTTCTTTCTTCATCAAAATCATCTTCGCTCTCCTCATTAAACTCTGCAGCAGGCGGTGGATTGCTGGTTACAAAACCCAACTCATTTTTAAATACCTCATAATCCACATCAAACTGATTTAAAATTTGTGTGGCAATATTTTCTTTATTTTTTAAGATCGACAGCATCAGGTGTTCACTCTCTACCAATGCACTTTTTTGTGCCCTGGCTTCCAATACCGTAATTCGAATTACTTTTTCGGCCTGCTTGGTTAACGGCAGCGAATTGATATTTGCAATGTTTTTACCGGTCTTATCCTTTACGGCAATTTCAATCTCTTTGCGTAGTTCAAAGAGATCAATGTTGAGTGATTTCAATATTTTAATAGCCGTATTTTCGCCATCTCTGATCAATCCTAAAACCAAATGCTCTGTTCCAATAAAATCGTTTCCCAATCTTAATGCCTCCTCCCTGCTGTAAGAGATGATCTCTTTTACCTGCGCTGAAAAATTATTATCCATTTTATATTGAATTTTGCTTGTACAATAATAACGTTTATTTCAAAGATAAAGTTTGCTGTGATGCGGAAATGTTAATATGTTAAAAAGTAGAAAATTTAATCCGGTTTCGTATTTTACATATGGTTTAATTTCTATTCCTTATAGCAGCCTGCATAAAAAAATACGGATCAATGGCCTATATAAAATTCCGATTAACAGATCTCCACAAATAAATATTCCTTTACTTTACAATTTACAGCAAACAATACATTTAAAACTGGTTTAATGAACTTCAAAATAGATACCAAAGAAAGATTTACTGTTATAACGCCGGAAGAAGTGCACTTAACTGTTAATATGACAGATGAACTTAACCGATTATTACTTGGCTACCTGCAAAAAGACATACCGCATGTTATTTTAAAAATGGATTTCGTACAATCAGTTGATGAGTTAATGGCCGAAAACCTGGCAAATATTCAACAACAATTTTACAACAAAAACGTTTCTTTTGTGATCTGCAGCCTGCAAAAAGAAGTGGAGCAGGTATTGGAACAAAAAGCCCTTTTGGAATTCATGAATATAACGCCTTCCGAATCGGAGGCATGGGATATGTTGCAGATGGAGGAAATTGAAAGAGAATTGTTGGGAGGTGATTAGTTGTTGTTAAGGCGTTTTTGTTTGAGCCACATGCAACATTTCATCAACACTTATAGTCTTTACTTAAATAGTCAGCCATTGCCCAAACAAACACAAACCTAAAAACACCCAAAAACAAAAAGACTTGCTCGCATTAACGATATTAGGAAATAATTCTGCTATCCCGGCTTTTGGCAGAAATCCTACAGCCCAGGTTTTGCAAACCCCGGAAGAAAGTTTTTTAATTGACTGTGGAGAAGGCACACAAATGCAACTATCGGCCTATAAAATAAAGCGCAGCAAAATAAATCATATTTTCATTTCGCATTTACATGGTGATCATTATTTTGGTTTAATTGGTTTACTCACCAGCATGAGCCTGCTGAACAGAACCCAGGATCTTCATCTATATGCACCACCCGAGCTGGAACAACTCATCAGCCTGCAACTGAATTTTGCTTCCACACACCTATCATACAACTTACATTTTCATCCGATACTTGAGGAAGGGGTAATTGTAGATGGTAACAGGATGACAGTCACCTGCTTTAAAATGCAGCACCGCATTCCCTGTTGGGGGTTTTTATTCAGGCAGAAAAAAAATCCTAGAAAAATTGATGCCGAAAGAGTGAAAATCTATGAAATACCGGCTGCCTTTTATGAAAAACTGCAAAGGGGCGAAGATTATGTTACAAAAAAAGGTACGATCGTACCCAATGAAGAAGTGACATCAGCTGCACCTAAGCCTAAAAGCTATGCCTATTGTGCCGATACCATTTATAATGAAAGTATTGCCGAAAAAGTGAAAGAAGTTGATCTATTATATCATGAGACCACCTATCTTAAAGATCTGCACGAGCGGGCAGCTGCCAGGTTTCACAGCACCACCATACAGGCAGCAGCCATAGCCAAAAAAGCGGTTGTGAAAAAACTACTGATCGGTCATTTTTCTTCAAAATACGAGACCCTTGATGCTTTTTTGGAGGAGACGATGGCCGTTTTTGAAAATACAGAACTGGCCATTGAGGGCAGTTGCTACATTATATAATTCACTCTTTTATTTTAATCACCGTATTATAGCCATCGGCCATTATCCAGTTATAAAATTCGGGAAACCATTTGCGCCAGGCCTGTTCATTATGGCTGCTTTCACCATCAATTACCGAATAGATCATAGCGGCAGATTTTTCGCCCAATAATTCCTGCACGGCTTCCATATCTTTTACAAATGCCTCACCCTCTTTTTCGCCGGCATAAAAGAAAAATTTGCTGTTGTTTGTGGCAGCCAGTGAATCTGTTAAAGACCTGATGGCTGGCGCAATCCAGAAGGATGGTGAAAAAATGCCGGCTTTTCCAAATACACCAGGGTACTGCAGCATGGCATAATAACTGATCAATCCACCCATAGAACTACCGGCCATCATCGTATTTTCTTTAGCTGGAAGTGTTCTGTATTTTTTATCAATAAAAGGTTTAAGATCGTCTATAATAAATTTAAGATACCGATCGCCTTCTCCTTCGCCAAACTGCTGAAACCCGTATGGATTATATTCATTCATGCGTTGTGGGCCATTTTCAATACCAACAACTATACAGGCCGGTTTCCCTGATTTAACCAGGCTATCTAAACATTCATCAACGCCCCATTCACCATAAGCTGATGTGCATTCATCAAAAAGATTTTGCCCGTCGTGCATATACAAAACCGGATATCTATTTTTGTTTTTTGTATAGTCTTCAGGTAAATATATCCAGATGCGCCTTGACCTGTTAAGCTGGGGCATAAAAAATGCCGTGTCCATGATCTGAACCTGGTGACCTGCTGTATGTTGTTTTGGGATGATGTTAAAATCATCTTTCCAGGCGTCGATATCTATGTCAACGGTGGTATCAGATTGTACTGTAAACAAATGATTTTTGATGTCTTTCCCATCTGTATGGCATTCTACTTTTTCCCAGTCTCCCCGGGTACATTTAAATGCATAATCGCCAGCCGGTAACAAAACCGAAAAAAAATTTTTATTAGCAGAAAAAAAATAAGCCTTGTTTGCGGGAGCCCATTTATTAAAATTGCCGGCCATGAAAACAGTATCGGTATTATGTAGCTGCGGAACCTGATTTAATTTAAATACCACTTTATATTGTGCCTCACTCCAATAAAAAGTGAATACTAAGAGAATGACACACAAAAATATTTTCATACTCATTTTATTTATTCAGATAGGCTTTAATTTTTTGATGCACCCCGCTACTTAGTGGAACCAATGGCAGACGCAACACATTTTCTATTAAACCCAGTTCCGATAAAAAAGCTTTTGCACCCGCCGGATTATTTTCTGCAAAAAGCAGATCATTCCCTTCCAGGCATTTATAATGCAATGGCCTGGCAGATGCGAAATCGCCTTTAAAACAAAACCTGACCATATCAGAAAAATCTTTTGGGAAACAATTGGCGGCCACACTGATTACGCCATCCATGCCACAAGCCATCAATGGCAGGGTTAAATGATCATCGCCACTTACCACTAAAAAATGATCTGGCCTGTCGCGAAGAATATGCATGCATTGCACCATATTGCCACTGGCTTCTTTTATGCCGCAAATATTTTCTACTTCATTAGCCAGTCGTAAAGTTGTTTCTGAAGCCATGTTACTGCCTGTTCGTCCTGGTACATTATATAATATAACAGGCTTGGGGCTTGCATCTGCAATATTTTTATAATGCTGAAAAATGCCCTCCTGCGAAGGTTTATTATAATTGGGGCTTGCACTTAAAACGGCCATTGCTTTTTCAAGTGGAAAGCTCTGCAAATTCTCCATGACCTCCTTTGTATTATTACCGCCAATACCAACCACCACGGGTACTCTGCCATTTACTTTTTCGTAAGTATAATTTATGATATCATATTTCTCCTCTGTATCCAGTGTTGGTGTTTCGCCGGTAGTACCCAGGGTAACGATATAATCTATTCCATTGCCGATGATAAAATCAATTACATTTCCTAAAGCATCAAGATCTACCTTCATGGTTGATTTAAATGGCGTTACAATAGCTACACCGGTGCCTTGTAATGTGGATCGTACATTCATAAAACAAATTTTTGTGAAGTTATTGAGAACTGTTGGATTAAAGTAAACAAAAAAAGCCTCCAATACAATGTATTGAAGGCTTTTGCGGACCGGACGGGACCGCAACTGTAAATCGTCAGCACAATCTGGACTAAAAATAGGTTAATTTTAGATAGTGTTTCCCTTGTTAACTCTAAAAACAAAATGTTATGGGAACAAATCAAAAACAGTCCACAGAAAACTTCATTAAAGACATTCGCCGCAAGACCAGGCGGTTATTTTCCTCCGAACAAAAGATTCTGATAGTGATGGAAGCACTACGGGGTGAGACCTCTACAGCTGAGATCTGCCGTAAGCACGGGATTAACCAGGCCTTGTTTTACAAATGGAACAAGGAGTTTATGGAAGCAGGGAAAAAACGCTTGAATGGCGATACAACCCGAGAAGCTACCAGTGATGAAGTAACCGAACTGCGCAAAGAAAATCTACGATTAAAAGAAATGGTAGCCGATCTTATGCTTCGTTACGACATTGTAAAAAAAAGCTTGAGCATCTTGGAGTAAGCGAAAAGTATCAACGACGTATGAGATTAACAGCATCTGAAAAGCAGGAAATTATCTGGTTGGTTGAACGCTCAGACCTTGGTGTAAACAGAACCCTTGCACAAATAGGCATAAACAAAAGCACATTTTACAATTGGTATAAAGCCTATTTGGACAATGGATCTGGAGGCCTTGAGCCAAAGCACAGCACCCGGCAACGCTGGAATGCAATACCCCAGGAAGAAAAGAATATTGTGGTTGAAATCTCTCTTGAGTACACGGAGTTATCACCCCGGGAATTGTCCTGTAAACTCAGTGATACTAAAGGGATATTTATATCAGAATCCAGTGTTTACCGCATTTTGAGGGCAAGAGGGCTGATTACTACCCCCTCTCACATTTTACTAGCCGCCGGTAATGAATTTAGTCAAAAGACCTGCTTTGTTCATGAAATGTGGCAGACTGATTTTACCTACTTCAAGATCCTAGGATGGGGTTGGTATTACCTCAGCACAGTGTTGGATGATCACAGCCGTTATATCGTTCATTGGGAACTCTGCAAGACAATGAAAACAGAAGATGTTCAACGGACGATTACCAGGGCCTTAGAAGCTGCAGCATTGCCAAAAGAGTTCAGGCCAAAGTTATTGTCGGACAATGGGGCTTGCTATATTGCAGCAGAACTGAAGGAGTTTTTAAAGGACAAAAAAATGAAATCAATACATGGTAAGCCCAATCATCCGCAAACTCAGGGCAAAATTGAACGCTATCACCGTTCAATGAAAAATGTGGTAAAACTTGACAATTATTACTGCCCTGATGAGTTGATAGCCGCTTTAACTGCCTTTGTCCATTATTATAACCATGAGCGCTATCACGAATCGCTTGGCAACGTTACACCGGCAGATGTTTATTACGGAAGGCAGGATGAAATTTTTAAGTACAGAGAAAGAATCAAATCCATGTCGTTAAAAAGAAG
>CANKNL010000094.1 GCA_947483345.1 Chitinophagaceae bacterium
GTTGAAAAATTTTGCGGTCTGTATTTTCTCGCTGAAACTATAAACTTATCCATCGCTGCTAATTTCGGTAAACTATTTTTAAAAATTGAATTTGTTTTTACAGTGCTTAAGATACCATCGGATGACGGTTAAATACCTGGGTACGGTTAAATAAATACCGATAGGTTACCAGGTTACGGCTGCGGTAAGTATCCCCAAAATTTTCTAATACGTTTATCATTTTTGGATTGAAATCGCCAACCCACTGCACTTCATATTCAGTATATAAAAAAGGAGGCACCTGAATTATTTTGCGACATTCGCCAATGATATAAGAATCAATGCCTTTGCCCTGCCAGTCGGGAACAACGCCAAATACCAATCCAACAAATTTCTTCGACCGTTTAAATTTTTGACGCCATACAAATTCCAGCTTTTGTAAGAGGCCGAATTTACCATTAAAGTGTTTAAAATACTGGTTAATATCAGGCATATTTATAAACATGGCAATGGGTATTCCTTTGTGATAGGCAAAATAAGCCAGGCTTTCGTCCATCACCGGTTTCATTTTTTTAAACATCATCAATACCTGTTCCTTATTCATTTGTTTCAGTCCACCATGCCCTGCCCAAGCTTTATTATACACTTCTGTAAAATCTGAAGCATATTTTTCAAAATTATTTTTTTTAATGGTTTCAAAACTCAAATCCGGATCTGCCTCATTTATCCTGTGCCTGTCCATGGTTTTTTGTGCAAGTTCTTTCTGGGCATCCATGGCAAAACAAACCTGGTTATAAAATGGCTTAAAACCATAGTTTTCAAAAAGTGCAATGTAGTAAGGGGGATTATAATTCATACAATACAACGGTGGCGTAAACCCTTCGGTGATTAATCCCCACCAACGGTCACGTTCCCCAAAATTTATTGGGCCATCCATGGCTTCCATACCTTTTTGCAAAAGCCAGTGTTTGGCATTATCAAATAACAGATCAGCAGCATCCTGGTTGTTGATACATTCAAAAAATCCAATGCCGCCAACAGGTACATCATCTCCTTTATTTTTATACTTTTTATTTACAAAAGCAGCGATACGACCGATCAATTGCCCTGCATCATCTTTTAAAACCCAGCGTATAACTTCTCCAAAACGAAAAGCTTTATTTTTTGACTTATCAAATACTTCATGAATATCCTTATCCAGCGGGCGTATCCAGTTATGGTCCTTTTTATTGATAAGTACAGCTGTTTGTACAAACTGTTGTGCGGTGTATTGATCGGTAACAGGTATGATTTGCATAATGAATAATAAAGAAGCAAATATACTAATTAGCCACTTGCCAAAACAACGACTGACTATGAAAAAAATAACGAATTTGATACACGGTTTATAGTAACAGCCGGGATTGAGGAATTACTGATTTTTTTTTGATTTAGTGTAGTTGATGAGGCCTTTGCCGGTTCGCTAATTTATTAACCACCAGGTCATTTACACTATCATTTACATCTTTAATTAAACAGGCTGCACTATTAAAAAATATAGAATCATCCATTTGCCTGCAGGATTTTAATTATTTGTTTAATTAATCTACATTTATAAAACAATTGTAATTGATGAAAAGAAACGCCGTTTATTCACTGTTCATTATAGCAGCCTGTATTACAGCCTGTTCAAAATCTGATACTACACCTGCCCCACCGCCGCCCATTGACCCATGTGCTGGAATAACCATTACACCTGTAGCCACTGTTACTCATACTACAACGGGTTTAACCCAGGGAACCATAACAGTAACTTCCCCCATTGGCTCCGGTTTTTTATATAGCATTGGAGGCAGTGGTTTTCAAGCGTCCACAAATTTTTTCAATCTGCCTGCAGGTAACTATACCCTTACTGCTAAAAATGCAAATAACTGTTCGGGTACCAAAACATTAACCATAAACGGTTATGGGGCTAAATTTTTTGCAGTAAGAACCATTATAAATGGCTACTGCGGCCCTTGTCATCTCAATGGCACCATTAATGGCAATAAAAATTTTGATGCCGATATTGATGTGGTAAATGCTTGGGACAGGATAAAAATCAGAGCAGTGGATGGCAATCCTTCATTTATGCCCATTGCCCCTAATTCGCCTTTAACGGCTATTGATAAACAAAAGATTGTTGACTGGGTAAATGCCGGACACCGGATCACTGATTAAAATAAAGATTTTCTTCATAAAAAAACCGGCGATCTAAACGCCGGTTTTTTTTATTTTTAATTTGCCATTATCTCACTTTCAGCATTGGCCGCACCTGTTGTGTGGTGCCGTTTTGAAAACGGGCGTAATATATTCCTGTTGGCAAATGCGAGGCATCAAATGTAATTGTATCGTTGGTTGCCGTTAAATATTCTTTCTCCAGTAAATTGATAATAAGCCTTCCGGCAGTATCAATTATTTGAATCAATGTATGCCCACCTGCCGTACTAAATTTAATTTCTGTTTTATCTGTAAAAGGATTGGGCGAATTGGTTATATAATTAACGCCCGATGTACTTGGCGGAGCCGGTGTTTTACAAGTATTGCCTTTAATTAAAGGCAGATCCTGCAATTGGTTATTTACTGTTGGCGGAAATAATCCCTGCACAGTTGTTTTTGGCAGACAGAACCATTTTTCAAGTAGTGTAGAATAAATACTTCTGAAATCATACTGCATAGGCACATTGTCATTTACTGTAGCCACTGGTTGGATGATTGGATTATCGCCAAGAACACCGCCTTCAACCGCTTTACCAAAAACAAACATGGGCGCTGCGGCACCATGGTCGGTACCCACACTGCTGTTACTTTTTACCCGTCGGCCAAATTCACTGTAGGTCAAACCAACTACTCTTTCTTCAATCTGTAAAAAGATCAAATCGTCCTGAAAAGCTTTTATAGCATCACTAACCTTACCTAACAATGTAGCATGCCCGCCAACTGTTGTATCGGCAACAGTTGTTTGTAAACTATGTGTATCAAAACCACCAAAGCTCACCATATAGACCCTCGTTTTTAAACCGCCTTTTATCAAGCGGGCAACAATTTTTAATTGATCGGCCAAACTGTTATTGGATGGATATGGATTTTGTGTTGTTACTCTGGCAGCGGCGGCGGTGATCGTACTGCCATACTGTTGCGTTTGCTTGGCCACATTACGTACATAACTTAGTTCTTTACCAGCCTTGGTGGCAGGTACAGGATCATTTGTTCCGTTTATTAACTGATAAAAAGAAGTTGCACTGGTAATGCTCATGGCCATATTTACACTGGGACCCTGTGTAGTTAAAGTAGCTGTTGAACCAATTTGTATAGCCACTGGATCCGGGGCATTGGCATTGGGGTAACCGGTTGGAAAATTAGGATACTCATAATTAAGATACCGGCCCGCCCATCCGGTATACACTTCCTGATTGCTGTTACTGGCAGTCATCCAAATATCTGTAGCTCTAAAATGAGAAAAGTTAGGTTGCGGATATCCTACACCCTGAATGACTTTTAATTTGGCTTCATTATACATCGTTTGCAAACCCGTCATACTGGGGTGCAAGCCTGTGTTTGCATAACCGTTTAAAGGTAAAATCCTGTTTTCGGGAATAGCAATATTTGTACGGGCTGCATTATATAAGCTATAGGTGCTGATGGGAATAACCATATTTAAGCCATCATTGCCGCCCGATAACTGAATGATAACAAGCACATGGTCAGTATCTGTACTACCGCCCATTAATGCCTGAACCAGTGGCGAGTTTTGATGTAAAGCCTTAACCGCATAACCACTAATTAAAGCAGGTAAAGCTACCGCTGCGGATTTCCCTAAAAATTCTCTACGTTTCATGTGATATATTTAATTATTATCGCCACATGTAATGCACCAAAAAAAATACAACTATTAATTGGGACATTTCATATAGAAAGTTTTAAAACCAGATTAGTTGTAGTATTAACTCAATTGATATTCACTTAAATTCATCAAATACCTGAACAAATCTCTTATCCGGATATTTACAATATTAAAATTGGCAGTTGTGGGACTAGCGATATAAGCACTCCAAGCATTGGTCCAATAATAATCATATTGTTGTCCGCTTAACAGCATCTGAGTTTTCATTTGCTGTTTTACCTGCGGCGATAAAGTCATCCGGTATAAATATTTTAATGCCTCATCAATTAAATCATTGGGGTTGCCAGGATTTGAAAGTGTTTTGGCATAAGCAACAAAGTCAAACTGCATTCTAAAACCATTCCTGGAAAAACCCGAATTGGTCATCACATCTGTAAACTGGTTTCTTTTTGGCAAAGAATCGGTGGTTATCCATATTTCATGAAACAATGGTTCCTGGTAATAAGCAGGCATACCGGCTACGTTAGGCGGATCGTGAAGATCGAGTCCCATAATCAACATATACAGATATAACGTATTCCAGTGGCCGTAGCTCGTATTCCAATCAGAAGCTAATGGCATGGCAACAGCATATTCTCTTATAGAACCAATTACGACATCGGCGGGGGTTTTAATAATACAGCTCTGATTAAGTACATCATAAAAATGCTCACTTTTAAATAAAGCTGATAATACTGGTAAAATATTGTAATTATTGGTTCTAAAAATATCGGCTAATGGTGTTATTACATTTACTTCAGTAGCCGCATCTATGTCATAATAAATAAACCAGCGGTAAAATTTTCGAACAATAAATTTGGCCACTTCAGGCTGCGCAAATAGCATGTTCATCAAATCATTTAATTCCAGATCGCCGGCGGTTGCACCAGTTCGCCCGGTAATAACGGTGTTATTATAAAATGCCGAAAACGTTTTATTAACAGGGCTATGCCTCGAAGAGGTAAATACAGTTTGATAGGTGTTACCATTAATTTGCCATCCGGTTAGTACTTTGGCTGCTTCTTTAACATCCTGTTCTGTGTATTTACTATCTGGTCCTTTGCCCATGGTAAATAACTCCTGCAATTCTCTGCCATAATTTTCATCGGGGGCGGCTGCCGTATTTAAATATCCGTTCAAATAACGCAGCATTGATAAATCGATAGTGATATCCCTAACCAACTGTTTAAAATTTCCAAGGCAATTTTGCCTGATGGTTGTATGTTGTTTATAGGTCCAATTTCCTACACCAACTTCATTAGCCTGATTTCCAAAATGATCCGTCCACAGAAATATCATTTTTTCTTTTATACTTCTGTCCTGGTTAATCATTGTACCTGTCCACCATTTTTTATATGATGAGGTACGTTGACTTTGTACAGTTCCATCGTTATTGATATCGTTTACCCATGTGCTGCCCTGAGCAATATTGGCATCGGGTGTACCGGGTTGTGTTGACGTGGTATATTCCTTAACAGGTGGTGCCGGATTGGAAGCCGTTGGATTAAGCAATTCATCCACAGCCTGATTCATGGTAAGGTTACCAAAATAATCCACATCCGCTTTTTTAGCACCAAACATTGTTCTCTTTAATAAATGAATCACTTCATTGGTTCCCCAGGTTCCGGTGTATGGATTGATGCCGCTTAATGTTCGTGCCGGAGATACAGAATCGCTTGTTGCTGCTTGAGCAACAATTTTTTTTCGGGCTTTACCTACAGTAAGAAAATCTCTTCTGTGCATAGTAGTTTATTTAATGACTATGTAAAAATTAAATAGTTATTTTAAGTTGATTGAGTAAAGTTTATAGGGGTGTTTATGCGTTCACTGATTCCTTACCTGAGTATAACGCTGCTTTATCCTGACTATTATACCGCTTTAAAGATATATTTATTATTAGACATTTTCAATAATTCCTGCAATACCCTGTCCGCCACCAACGCAAGCCGTAACAATACCATATTTTTTATTCAGCCTTTTCATATCGTTGGTTAGTTGAATGGTTAGTTTACAACCAGTACAGCCTAATGGATGGCCCAATGCAATAGCCCCACCATTGATGTTTACAATATCAGGATTTAGATCCAGCGTTCTGATAACCGCCAATGATTGTGATGCAAAGGCTTCATTCAACTCAAACAGGTCAATTTGAGAAAGATTCATGCCTGCCTGTTTTAAAACTTTAGGTACAGCCTCAACAGGGCCAATACCCATCAGGCGTGGATGAACGCCTGCGCTGGCGCAATTTACCAAACGGGCAATGGGCTTTAAACCCAGTTCATTGATCATGCGTTCACTCATCACTATTACAAAAGCTGCCCCATCACTGGTTTGAGAAGAATTACCGGCAGTTACAGATCCTCCCAAAGCAAAAGCTGGTTTCAATTTGGCCAGTCCTTCGGGCGTTGTATCGGCCCTAACCCCTTCATCGGTATCTACAATAAAATCTCGTTTCTGTTTTTTGCCTTTGGCATCAACATAAATTTCATTTACTGTTATGGGTATAATGCCAGATTTAAAATAACCCGCTGCAATGGCACGCCCTGCTTTTACATGACTGTTGTAACTAAATACATCCTGATCTTCCCTACTTACATGATATTCATTGGCAACGGCTTCGGCCGTTAAGCCCATGCCCAAATAATAATCGGGTTCAGATTCTGCAATGGCAAAAGACGGAACCGTTTTCCATCCTGCTGTAGGCACAAGACTCATACTTTCAACGCCGCCTGCTATTATACATTCGGCCATACCAGACCTTATTTTTGCAGTGGCCATGGCAATACTTTCCAGTCCGCTGGCACAATAACGATTGATGGTAATACCTGGAACCTGTATTCCCAGTGCTCTGGCCGAGATCATTCTACCCACTTGTAAGCCTTGTTCTGCTTCAGGTACAGCATTCCCAACAATTACATCGTCCACTCTTTTGGCATCCAATTGTGGCACAGTAGCCAGTAAGCCTTTTATAACATCTACAGCCAGGTCATCAGGCCTTGTAAATCGAAATCCGCCTTTTTTACTTTTTGTAATGGCTGTTCGGTATCCGGCTACTATGTATGCTTCCTGCATTTTTTATGTTTTTAATTCGATTAATTTTATGATAGTTGTTTATGCAACTTTATAGTTCAAAGTTATAATTTATGCATGAAAACAAAAAACTGATTACAGATCAGTAATTTTGCGCCACATGTATAAAGTACTACGCACTATTTTATTTTGTTTTGATCCCGAGTTGGTTCATTCTTTTTCGATGAATGGGTTAAACCTCTTATGCAGGATTCCCTTTATTAAAAAGCTACTAACAAAACAGTTTGCCCCTGAACCAGGGAAAAATAGTAGCTATTCACTATTTCATATTCAATTTGTCAACAGAGTAGGGCTTGGCGCAGGCTTTGATAAAAATGCATCATACCTGACTGAATTGGAAGCCCTCGGTTTTGGTTTTGTAGAGATTGGAACAGTAACCCCATTACCACAAGCCGGAAATGATAAACCAAGATTATTCCGTTTGCCCAAAGACAAAGCCCTTATAAACCGTATGGGCTTTAATAATGATGGTGTTGAAGCTGTTGCACAAAGATTAGCTTCCTGGAAATTGAAAGCCCAACAACGAGAAACAAGAAACGAGAAACGCTTGATCATCGGTGGCAACATCGGCAAAAACAAAATCACGCCCAATGAAGAAGCCTGGAAGGATTATGAAAAATGCTTTTTAGCCTTGCATGATTATGTAGATTATTTTGTAGTGAATGTAAGCAGTCCCAATACGCCGGGTTTAAGGGAATTACAGGAGAAGGATGCATTGCATAAGATTTTGACGAACCTGCAAAGTCAAAATTCAAAACTAAAAAGTCAAAAACCCATTCTTTTAAAAATTGCCCCGGATCTTACCCAGGAACAAATTGATGATGTAATTGCATTAGCACTCGAAATAAAATTAGACGGCCTTGTGGCATCAAACACCACCATCAGCAGAGACCAACTCCAGACGCCTGACTCACGACTCACGACTATCGGCGCAGGTGGTTTAAGTGGATTACCCGTAAAAGCAAGAAGCACTGAAATTGTAAAATATATTTATCAAAAAAGCAACGGACAAATACCCATTATTGCAAGTGGTGGTATATTTACTGGTGCCGATGCAAAAGAAAAGATAGAAGCAGGAGCCTCATTGGTACAGGTTTGGACGGGTTTTGTTTATGAAGGCCCGGGCATTGTAAAACAAATTTGTAACACCATGTAGGATGCATTGTCCGGAATTAATTATAAACATCTGCATATAAATTAGCACATTTGCATATTAACATATTAGCATAATCGCATTTATGGAACATTTATTTACCTCAGAAAGTATCATCAGTTTTTTAATCCTTGTTGTACTGGAAGTAGTACTGGGAATAGATAATGTGATTTTTGTAAGCATCATACTCAATCGTTTAGAAAAAATAAAAGATCAGAAAAAAGCCCGCCGGTTATGGATGATCACCGGTATCATGTCACGCAGTTTATTATTAATGGGTTTGGGCTGGCTCCTGTCGCAAAAAGGTAAATCCGTTTTTACTGTTTTTAATAAAGGCTTCGACCTGGCCAGTATCGTTATGCTGGCCGGTGGTATTTTTCTTATTTATAAATCGGTCATGGAAATTCATGAGAAACTGGAAGGCGAAGACCCTAATACTGCCAGTCAAAAAAATAAAAAAATATCGCTTGGCAATGCCATCGGGCAAATCATTCTGATTGATGCCGTTTTTTCTTTCGACAGCATTATCACAGCAGGCGGTACCGCAAAATATGTGGAGATTATGATCGCCGCTGTTATCATTGCCATGACGATCATGTTCTTATTCAGCCCGGCTATTTCTGCTTTTATTCATAAGCATCCCACACTAAAAATGCTGGCCTTATCCTTTTTAGTAATGATTGGCCTTAGCCTGATCATGGAAGGCTGGAATGCCGAAGCAGCCCATGAACTTAACCTGAAAAACTATATTTATTTTGGTATGGCTTTTTCTTTTGGTGTTGAGATGCTGAACATGGTCATGCGTAAACGCATGAATAAAAACAGGGTGATTAAATTAAATGAACCGGTACTTCCACATGAAGAAGAAAAATTATCAGACCAAGCGAAGTAAGCTCGCCGCAACAATGCCGGCCGTTTCTGTTCTCAACCTGGTTTCACCAAGGCTAACTGCACAATAATGATTTTGCAAAGCCAGTTCAATTTCATCTTTAGTAAAATCTCCCTCTGGCCCAATTAAAATAATTTTTGAAGAAAGCGATTCGTTATTTAAATCAACTAAACTTCGTTTCGCATCATCCATGCAATGGGCAATAAATTTTTGCTGCTGTGCAGATGATTTAACAACCTCATTAAACTTTGCAGGCTCATGCAAAACCGGTAACCAGCATTGCTGGCTTTGTAACATGGCACTCACCAAAATACTTGTCATCCGATCAAACTTGAAAGCCGTTTTTTCTGTTCGGCTGCAAATAAGCGGAATCATTTCTGTAACACCGATCTCGGTTGCTTTTTCTAAAAACCATTCAAAGCGCGTGTTGTTTTTTATGGGAGAAATGGCGATGGTAATGTTGAATGTCGAATGTTGAATGTTGAATTTCTCAACGATCTTTACAGCACACCTCTTTCTGTTGTTGTCGGCTATTTCAGCAGTAAACAAATCGCCTTTCCCATTCGTGAGTTGCAGGTGTTCCCCATTTTGCATACGCAGCACCTGCACCATATGTTTACTAGTGGCTTCATCAAGTACTACATCTATACTTGATACATCTAAATCTGCTTTATAAAAAAAAGGTAATGACATCAATGAAAAAGGGATGAAAAATCAAATTTAATTCTTCATTCCTGTTAATATTCTTACAAAAAAATGTTCTTCGCTATTATCTTCCAGTACCCTCTCCACGGGAGAGGGTTGGGGTGAGGCTTTTAAAATGGAGCATCCTCATCAAACTCACCCTCATTCATCTTGCTGCCTTTTTGGATATATAATTTTGCACCATCATCACCCTTAACCGGCTTCCATTTACCGCCCGGCAATCCACCTCCAAAATCACTGCCACCCTCTTCTTCAATAAA
>CANKNL010000095.1 GCA_947483345.1 Chitinophagaceae bacterium
CTGGATAATATGATCCATATCGGCCATGATACCGTTATTGGTAAAAACTGTCTTCTGGCAGCGCAGGTAGGCATTGCCGGTATGGTAACCTTGGAAGATGGTGTTACTTTATGGGGGCAGGTAGGTGTAAATAAAACATTGACCATTGGCGAAAATGCTGTCATTTATGGACAAAGTGGCGTTGGTGGAGATGTAGCCGGAGGCAAAGCCTATTTGGGTTCTCCAATACAGGAAGCCAAATTAAAATCAAGAGAATTGGTATGGGTGAAAAGGATACCGGATTTATGGGAAAAGGTTATGGGTAAATAAATTAATCCCGGTCATTTGCTTAATGATTTTACTTTGCTGTTCGGGTTTCAATAGCAATAGAGTTAACTCCATTTACTTTTTGAAAGCGTGTATATTTAAATACCGTTGCAGTGATCATCATGTTTTCGAAGTTAACAACTACAGGTGCTGGATATAAAATAACCATTTCCATTTTTGTTTTTGCCCTATCCAGAAAGGTCCATTTGAATTTATTTTCCTGCCCGTTTTCAAAATAGATACCGGTATTATCGGCATTAAATGTATAGTTATCGTTATTGAAGTTTATCGTATTGTTCTGCTCATCTCTTTTATAGTAAACCATATTATTACCGTCAATTATTCTGCTTTCCTGCATTTGCCAGCTATTACCGGTAAGCAATTGGGTAGTTACATCAGGTTGCCCTTCTATTGAATTATTCTGTTCACTCATTTTTTCTTTTAGGGGTGTGTTTGCGATAAAAACTGTTTCAACAGTTTCTTTTGTGTCAGTGGTCGTTGCTGTTTCCGTAAAATCATAAGGCAGCATATCTGCTACTTTTTCCCAAGCCCAGTAACCTGTAATAGTCATATCATTTTGTTCATAATAAAATCCATTTTGTTCTATACACAGGACTTCTTCGGGTAAAAAATTAATTACTGAAACCTGAAATTTGGGGAAAGCGTCGGCATTAGCTTCTACATATAAAGATTCAGGTTCTTCATTTTTATAAATGACAGCCACTGTTTTTTGTATGGGTAAAATGTTTACCGTATTACTGCTGTCCTCTTTTTTGTAATTTACGGCGCCGTAAAAATCCTTTAACGGAATCGCCAGTTCATTGTTATTGTTATTAACAATGAACTGGATCTCAAAACCTGCTTCCTTTAATTTTTTTTGATGCAGACTGCGCATAAAATGAAGGATAGACCCTCTGTAAGACCGTTTACGTGCTTCATTCCATTTTTCAAGTTCAGTATGATTACCTGCTGTCATTTCCTGAAACAACGGATAACCGGTGTACAGGCTTACCTGTGTATTGTATTCATGAACAAAAGAATCCAGTTCATACTTAATGGTATATCCCAGCGCGTTATTTACAATTTCAAGTGGCTGGGTTGCCATAATTTTCAAGCGTTTGGCGCGCCGGTAATAAAAAAATTTAAGTACTTCCTTGTTCTTTATATAACATTGCCTGCTGTTAGCGGTTTTACCTATAAAATTCTCAATAAAAAAATCGCCATACTTTTCCAATCCGTCTGCTACTTCTGATGTGGATTTTACCACAAACTCCTCAAGTGCTTTTTCCTTTTTCCTGATTTCAATGACCATGTCGCTGGTGCCGGTATTGCCTGCTGTAACCCGCCTTGTTTCAGTTTGGTAACCGGTAAAAGTGATGACCATACTATAGCCGCCAGCTGGCAACTTCAAATGAAAACCACCATCCCAATCAGTGGCGGTACCCATTGTTGTATTTTCTGCAAATACAGAGGCACCCTGTAAAGGTAATTTGGTGGTTTCATCAATAATTTTTCCGCTGATGATGTAATTGGATTGAGAGAGACATGCTAAGCAAACCGTACAAGACAGTAAAACAGTTAATATTTTTTTCATGTGATATTTTTAGGCAATAATTTTTAAAATTACCGAACCCTGAAAAATAAAATTAAATCATTTGCTGTTAAGCTTTTGTTGTATTACCTCACAGGTATATGTAATACTGTCTTCTATTTTACGGTATACAAAATCGGGCAAGTATTTCAATAATTTTTGATTATCAAAATTAACTTTTGCCAAAGCTGTTGAAGCTGTTTCTTTAGTTACCAGTGGATCTTTACCGGTGAAATAACTTTTAACAGCTTCAAGCCGCCAAATTATATTCGCCAGTGCTTTTGTTACTTTTTTATGCGGGGGTTTTTTCCCAAATGCCTTTGCCATCAAATTAAATACATCTCTATAACTTCTGTTTTCTGCACTAATGATAAACCGTTCTGCAGAAATAGGGCTGTTCATTAAACTAACCATGGCTTTTACCACATCCCTAACATCCACAAACCCGGTAATACCATCTGCATACCAGGGAAATTCATTATAGACTGTTTTAAAAATTTGAGACGACCCCCCATCCCAGTTACCGGGTCCTAAAATAATTACCGGGTTTACCATCACCGCATCTAAGCCCTCTCCAATACCACGCCATACCTGCATTTCGGCCAGGTATTTACTTTGACCGTAACTGCTGTTACTCGTTTCTTCAGTCCAATTCATCGTTTCATTCACAGCTTCATTTTCCCGTATTCTACCCAATGCGGCCACTGAGCTTACATAAACCATTTTTTTAACGCCGGCATCCAATGCCGCATTAACCACATTGGCCGTACCCTCTATATTTATTTTATACATCTCCTGCTTACGCTTAGGATTAAACGTAACGAGGGCAGCACAATGATATACCTGCTCCACGCCAACCATGGCGTCTTCTAATGCCATCACATCCAGAATATTACATTGCACGAGCTCAAGCCCGGCTGAATTAATATGATTAAAGGGTGTTTTATTATAAATGGCCCTTACCTGTTTACCAGCATTAAGTAACTGGGTAATTAATTCTGTTCCCACTAAACCAGCTCCACCGGTAACTAAAATCATGATTAAATATTAATTAGTAATTATAGAATCCCTTTTTTGTTTTTTTACCCAGCTCTCCCTTTTCTACTTTTTCAATTTGCCATGTTGCGGGTTTAAAACGTACTGCCTGATTGCAGGCCTCATATAAAGATTGAGATACCGCCAGGTTTACATCATTACCAATTAAATCCATTAGCCTAAATGGTCCCATCCTAAAGCCACTGGCTTCCATTATATCATCTACATTTTCAATAGTAGCAATGCCCTGTTCCACCAGCTTCATCGCTTCCAGATAATAATGCCTGGCCACCCGGTTTACTATAAAACCTGGTACATCCTTACATATAACCGGCGTTTTTTTTAATTGCAGGCAAAGCTCATAAACCTTTTCTACCACTGCTTCTGAAGTTTGGTCTCCTTTTACCACTTCAACCAATTTCATAATGGGTGCCGGATTAAAGAAATGCATGCCCACCACTCTTTGGGGCTGTTGCACCCCCGCCTGGATTTGGGAAACCGATAATGATGAGGTGTTAGTTGCGAAAATCATTTCTGAATGGTTTATTTCGGCTAACTGATTAAAGATGGCAACCTTAGCCTCTACTTTTTCAACAATAGCTTCAATAATAATATCTGCCAGGCAATCATTAATATCCGTAATAAATTTAATGCGCTGAAAGATGACATCTTTTTCTACAGCTGTCATTTTTTCTTTATTCACCAAAGACTGCAGATTATTTTGAATGGCCGTTTTAGCCTTTTCCAAAACGACTGCATTGATATCAAATAATATACTGTGAAAACCGCTTTGGGCTACTGTTTGGGCTATCCCGCTTCCCATGGTGCCTGCACCAATAACACAAATGGTATTGATTGTTGTGGTCATTGTATTTTTTACTGAATAAAAAACTGATCTTAGAAACGGGTTTATTGCTGCTTTTTAGTGCGTGCAAAAAAAATCAGGATTACAGCCATGTGTTACTGAAAATTATTTGTATAAAAATAATTATACGGCACCGGTAAACTGTTTCAAAAAACGCACATCATTTTCACTAAAAAGACGTAAATCCTTAATTTGGTATTTAAGCATAGTAATTCTTTCAATGCCCATTCCAAAAGCAAACCCGGTGTATTTATTGCTATCTATGCCGCAATTGTCGAGCACATTGGGATGTACCATTCCACAACCCAATATCTCTACCCAACCGGTTTTTTTACACACATTACAACCCTCGCCATCGCAAATCAGGCAGCTGATATCCATTTCGGCACTGGGTTCGGTAAATGGAAAATAACTGGGGCGAAAACGCACTTTAAAATCTTTCCCAAACATTTCCTGCACAAAGAAATAAAGTGTTTGTTTAAGATCGGCAAAAGACACATTTTCGGCAATATATAAGCCCTCAACCTGGTGAAAAAAACAATGTGCCCGGGCACTGATGGTTTCGTTTCGGTATACACGGCCCGGGCAAATAATGCGAATGGGCAATTTACCTTTTTGCATTTCGCGTACCTGAACACTGGACGTGTGGGTACGTAATAACCAATCGGGATTTTGAGATATGTAAAACGTATCCTGCATATCACGTGCAGGATGATTTTCGGGTAAATTTAGTGCTGTAAAATTGTGAAAGTCATCTTCAATCTCGGGCCCTTCGGCTACTGCAAAGCCAAGTCGTTTAAAAATGGAAATCATTTTATTTTTAACCAGACTGATTGGATGGCGGCTGCCTAATGGCATGGGATCGCCGGGTAAGCTCAGATCAATTGAATGAGTTGCCTGTTGCGCGCCAGCAGTATGCTGTGCATTATTTGTAGCGGCTTTTAATGCTTCAAACCTGGCTTCAGCAAAAAGTTTAAATTCATTCAACAATTGTCCGGCTTGCTTTTTATTTTCAGCAGCTACATTTTTCATTTCGCCCATAACCGCTTTTACCAGTCCTTTGGTACCTAAATATTTGATGCGAAAAACCTCTGCATCACTTTCGGCGAATGCGCTAATTTCTGCTTTGTGTGTTTCAATTTGTTTAACCAGATTTTCCATGCAGCAAAGATAAGGAAGTTGGGAATTAAGGATTAAATCCAAAGCAGAAATCAGTTTTAGGCTATACCGATTATTTAACAGCCCTCATTTTGTATGCCGGGTAGAAATATATGGCGAACCACATTGATCACGTGTACAGATATCAAATCATCAACAGTTACAACAGATTTTCTTTTTACAAATGGGTTTACCGCCATTGGCAGGGATTTAGAATGGCATTATGACCATCAGTTTACACTATGCTCTACAAGTGATGAGATGAGGCACCAGGCAAACAGTATGTTTGTTAATGCAAAAAACAAAACCCCAGATCACCTGGTGTTGCTTGCACACGATCAGGTATATGATGACCCTACAGATTCTGCTGAACTGCATCAGTTTATCACCAAATTAAAGCAACAAATGAATATAATTATGAAACCATTAGCAGGTATCCAGGATTAAAAAATTAACGATTCCCATTTACAGAAAAGCCTTAATTTTAGCTTCTAAATATATGACTATGGATTTATTTAAATCGGGTAATCCTACATTATCTGAAAAAAGATTTAAGGATACGGTACTGGATGAGATTGTTATGCATGACAATGCCATGACCGTGAACGGCACTTTACAAAAATTTGGATTTTTATTTTTAATGTTGATGGGTACTGCATTTTATGCCTGGAAAGAATTTTCTGAAGGTGGCAGCAATACACAAACCTTTATTTATGTTGGGGCTTTTGGCGGATTGGGCGTAGCCATTCTGATGATGTTTAAAAAAGAATGGGCACCTTACCTGGCTCCTGCGTATGCCTTGCTGGAAGGCTTATTTGTTGGCGCTATTTCGGCCTATTACAACAGCGCCTTTGCAGACATCGCTCCCGGAATAGTTGTGAATGCTGTTGGTTTAACTTTTGGAACCGCCATTGCCATGTACCTGTTGTACAGCTTTAAAATCATAAAAGCAACAGCCAAGTTTAAAGCCATTATCATTACTGCAACTGCGGGCATTGCCATCTTTTACCTGATTGCCATTGCACTTGGCTTCTTTGGTATTCAAATCCCTTTTTTACATGAAGGCAGTGCTATAGGAATTGGGTTTTCTGTTTTTGTTGTAGCCTTGGCTGCACTCAATTTAATTTTAGATTTTGATATGATTGAAAATGGCGCAGCATTGGGTGCCCCCAAATACATGGAGTGGTACGGGGCCTTTGGTTTATTGGTAACTATCGTTTGGTTATACCTGGAAATACTCAGATTATTATCGAAGATCAGTAAGAAATAAGAGGAACATATTAAAAAACTGCCGTACTATCAATATTGGTACGGCAGTTTTTTATTTTAGTGCTTTAATCAATGCTTTTACTTTATCTGCAATAAGATCTCTTACTTCATTAAACTGTTCTGGTTCCATATTTTTAGGATCAGGTATCTGCCAGTCGACAAATTTTTTGGCCGGCATCCAGGGACAGGCATCGCCGCAACCCATTGTTACCACTGCATCAAAAGGCGCAAATGCCTTTACTTGATCCAGACTTTTGCTATCGTGTTTGCTTAAG
Source organism: Chitinophagaceae bacterium (assembly GCA_947483345.1). Taxonomy (GTDB): domain Bacteria; phylum Bacteroidota; class Bacteroidia; order Chitinophagales; family Chitinophagaceae; genus Ferruginibacter. Next base: position 6,500 of record CANKNL010000095.1, read on the forward strand.
TCGTAACCCAATTCTTTCATCGCTGCAATGGCTTTTGGATTAACGATACCGCTGGGTTTACTGCCGGCACTAAATGCTTCAATATGTTTGCCGCCAAGTAATTTGGCAAATGCCTGGCTCATTTGAGAACGGTTGCTGTTTTCAATACAGACAAAAAGTAGTTTTTTAATTTGCATTTTTTTAAGAGCGGTTTATCTGTGTTATACCCACTTATAAATAAAATAATGTCGATTTTTTTTAACAACATCCGCTGCCCGGTTCACAGCAATTGCGCTCGTCTGTGGCAGGTTTTTCTGCATATACAGTAATACTCGTTATGCTGGTATTTCCCTTTTTATAATCGGCTATTTCTACATCTGATAAATAATTTTTTAAAATCGTATCCGGTATAATGATCTCTTTTTCTTTTTGCAGCATTACATGTTTAAACCCGGCAGCTTCAATCATTTCGAGGTACACTTGTTTTTGTATCGCTCCTGAAACACAGCCTGCATATAATTCTGCTACTTCCTTCCATTTAACCGGCAAAGCACCTTCCAGTACAATATCTGAAATAGAGAAATGAGCGCCCGGTTTTAATACCCTAAAAATTTCACTGATTACTTTGTGTTTGTTTGGCACCAGGTTCAGCACACAATTACTTACAATCACATCGGCATAATTGCTGGTTACCGGCATATCGTCAATATCGCCCAACCTAAATTCAACATTGTTAAAGCCCAGTTTTTCAGCATTAATTCTTGCTTTGTTGATCATCGCATCGGTAAAATCAATACCCAATACTTTGCCGTTTTCACCAACAATTTTGCGGGCTATAAACGCATCGTTACCGGCACCACTACCCAAATCGATGACGGTATCACCGGCTTTAATTTTTGCAAATTCAGTTGGCAAACCGCAGCCCAAACCAAGGTCTGCATCAGGATTATAGCCTTCCATTTTTGTATAATCATCACTCATGATGTTATAAACTTCATCACCACAACAAGATGATGTTGCGCCGCAGCAGGAAGTGGCATTTTGTGTTAAACTTTGTTCTGCAATGGCTGCATACTTTTCTTTTACCAGTTCTTTAATTTGAGATTCGTTGTTCATGACTTTATATTTTACAGTTTAAAATTATTTTTAACAACATGCTTTTTTATTCTGCCCTTTAAGTTTATTAAATAAGAAACTAAATTCGCCCATAAATTTTTCGAAGGCCTTCCAGTTTATGCAGTAGCAGCTGCGGGGTCCATCAATACTACCATCTATCAAACCTGCATTTTTCAGTTCTTTTAAATGTTGCGATACGGTAGATTGTGACAGTGGTAAAACTTCCACTATCTCACCACATATACATGCGTTTTTTTGGGCCAGCAATTTTAATATGGCAATACGGGCTGGATGCGCCAGTGCCTTGGCAAATTCTGCCAGTTCCTGTTCCTTTTGTGTAAAGGATTCTTTTTTATGAATTGCCATAGCTTTATTTTATATCGCAAATATACGATTAATGAAATTAAACTGCCAAATTTATTTTAATAAAAAAAGTCAGGTAAACCCCGACTTCATATAAAATTCCTCAAATGAGGTTCTGAGAAAAAATTATTTTTAAAAATTACTCCTTGCCATCAAGCAAATTTCCCAGCCCGCCTAATAGACTACCTTCTTCTTTACGATGCTGTGTATATTGCTGTAACCTGCCAGCGAGCCGGCTGATGGGTAATGACTGTAACCACACTTTACCAGGCCCTCTTAATACAGCAAAAAACAATCCTTCTCCGCCAAACATCCAGTTTTTTATTCCCCGCACCATTTCCACATCAAAATCAATACCGGCAGTATAGGCTACCACACAACCTGTATCAACTTTTAAAATTTCGCCGGCCTGCAATTCTTTTTCCATTACATATCCACCAGCATGTGCAAATGCCAAGCCATCGCCTTCCAGTTTTTCCATAATAAATCCTTCGCCTCCAAAAATACCTGTACCCAGTTTCCTTTGAAATTCAATACCAATACTCACACCTTTGGCCGCACAGAGAAAAGCATCTTTTTGCGCAATAATCTTACCACCCAGTTGCGCCAGGTCGAAAACAATTATTTTTCCGGTATAAGGTGCCGCAAAACTTACTTTCTTTTTTCCCTGGGCCGTATTGGTAAAAGCGGTCATGAATAAACTTTCCCCTACCAATAATCTTTTACCGGCACTGAATAATTTACCGAGAATGCTATTATCCTGCTGCTGACTGCCATCACCAAAAATAGTTTGCATCTCAATGCCATTATCCATCATCATAAAGGCACCGCTTTCGGCAATGGCTGTTTCGTTGGGGTCTAATTCAATTTCTACAAACTGAAGTTCTTCTCCATAAATTTTGTAATCTATTTGATGTGCTTGTGCCATATTGATATTTTTTTATAAAGTTAATTTCCTGTTCAAAGACGCATTAGGCAATACCTGCAAAAATTGTTTCAGTCTAAGCGATTTGTTTAAATCATTAATTAGCAACTTATCCAAAGTTAAATCTTTGGATAAGCTGTATTGTCTTGCATACTGCCATTCCACACTTTTTTACCCTGTACCCTTCTAACAGCATACATTAAACCAACAAATATAAAAAAGAAGGGGCCGGCAAAACCAATCAAGGCAACATACCTGGTGCCATAAAATTTCTCCATTGGTCTTCTTAATCTTTCTGCAATAATATACATACTTGGTACCATTATTAAAGTAAGGAAGAATGCAAATATTAATCCGAATATGATGGTCCAGCTTAAGGGACCCCAAAACACAACACTATCACCGCCAAAGAAAATATGTGGATTTAAATGCTGAAAGAACGATACAAAATCAATATTGAAACCCACGGCCAGTGGCAATAAACCCAGCATGGTAGCTAAAGCTGTTAATAATACCGGAATGATACGGATTTTACCAGCCTGTATGGCGGCCTCTCTTGTTTTAACACCCCTGCCACGTAATTCATCGGTAAACTCAATTAAGAGAATACCATTTTTTATAACAATACCTGCCAGGCCAATTACACCAACCAGCAACATGATAGTAGCAATGGTCATACCGGTAAATGCATAGCCCAGCAATACCCCTATTACCGAAAAGAATATTTCTGTTAATACAATAAATGGTTTGCTCATGGAGTTGAACTGCAGTACCAATATCAGAAAGATCAATCCCAATGCCAGAAAAAAGGCGGTTACCAAAAATTTATTTGTTTCCGCTTCCTGTTCGCTTTGGCCTGTTTGTTTAATGGTAACATCTGCCGGTATCCGGTTTAGAGATTTAAAGTCGGCGATTTTTTGTGCCAGCTGTTTATTCACCAAACCTGTCATGGTTGGCTTAAGC
>CANKNL010000096.1 GCA_947483345.1 Chitinophagaceae bacterium
AATATTCCAAGCATTAAAAATCCTGCCAGTGGCAGAAGTGGAATGAGTGCTATGTATGTTGCGTTTGGCATGGGCCTCACCCTCGTTCTCCCGATATTAATCGGGAGAGGCTCGGGCTTTAGTTTTTTAAATATAGTTTGTAATTAAGCATTTCATCTTTTATTGTGCTAATCAGCATAGTTTTAATCTCCCCGATTTCCCTCCCCTTGGGGGAGGATAGGTGGGGCCTAAAATTTCATTTCCTCCGCATTCTCAACATCTATTGATTGATGACTGCGATATAAATTAATGATAATTGCAATGGCAACTGCAGCTTCTGCTGCCGCAATGGCAATAATAAATATGGCAAAAAACAAACCGTCCATTTTGTCGGCCCACAGATATTTATTAAAAGCAATAAAATTCAGGTTTACACTGTTCAATATCAGCTCCACACTCATCAGCATGGTAACCAGGTTTCTCCTGGTAAAGAAACCAAATACACCTATAAAGAAAAGCGCAGCACTGATAAACAGAATATGATATAGTCCCGGTTCAATCATCATGTTGTTTCGGGTTTACTTTTTAATGCAATGACAATACAACCGATCATGGCGGCCAGCAATAAAATACTTACCAGTTCAAATGGTAATGCATATCCATTTTTATCTATGCCCAACATTTGATTTCCGATATTGGCTACAGTTGGCGCCAGTGGCGTATTCGTTGTTTGAATAAATGTATGCTGCACTAACTGCAGCAGTACTAATGCTAATCCGCAAAATGCAGCCAGGGCAGAAAATAATTGTCTGCCCAATTTCTGTTTAGGTAATAACTCGCCTGTTTGCTGTGTCAAGAATATGGAGAAGATGATGAGTACTACAATACCACCAACATAGACTACAATCTGTACAGCAGCCAGAAATTCGTATTGCAGCCAGAAATAAATGCCTGCGATGCCAATTAATGAAAACAATAAATAGATGGCCGCCCTGAAGATCATTCTGGTTGTAACAGCCAATACCCCACTCACTAAAGTAAGTGTAGCCAGTAAATAAAATATAATAGTTGATCCGCTCATTATTCTATACCCGCTCTGATTTTTGAATCGGGTTTATTTAAAATTTTCGTCAATTCGCTTCGGTCATAAACACTATGTTCAAATGTTTGTGCCATTTTTATGGCATCTGTTGGACAGGCAACGATACACAAATTACACATTGTACATAATTCCAGGTGATAAACAAATTTATCTATCGCTTTTTTCTTTTTGCCTTCGGGTGTAATATCAAATTTGGTTACAATTTTTATGGTTGCATTCGGACAAGCCAGTTCGCAGGCTGTACAACCTGTGCAGGCATGTTCATTGTTCTCATCATGCGTTAACACCACTTCACCTTTAAACCTATCAGCCATTACCAGGGTATTCCTGTTATCGGGATATTGCTCTGTGATGATTTCTTTGTGATGCGTAAAATAATAGCCGGTACGACGCATACCCACAAGTAATGATCTTATTGCGCTTAAAACTTCTTTTATGTATTTAACAATAAACATGATGACCTCACCCCTCGTTCCCCTCTCCTGCAGAGAAGGGAGGCCGGGTTTTTGATTTTTAATTTTACTTAAGTACTAACAATTCAATATTTTTTCTTTAATCAACTTTTATCAATCTTCGCTTTCATCTTCCAGTTCCCTCTCCTTAAGGAGAGGGGCTGGGGTGAGGCTAAAAATGCCACCCCAGTATGGCCATTGCTGTTGCCAGCAACAGATTGAACATACTGATAGGTAATAAATATTTCCATTCTAAATTCAATAATTGATCAATTCGTAAACGTGGAAAAGTCCACCTGAACCACATGATCACAAATATTAAGAAAAACGTTTTTCCAAAAAACCAGATACTCGATGGAATATAATCCATCACCTGATTAAAAGCTTCCCAATGGCCAATATGAAACGGCATCCAGCCGCCTAAAAATAAAGTGGCCCCAATGGCACAAACAATAAACACATTGATATATTCCGCTAAAAAGAATAATGCGAATTTCATCCCTGAATATTCTGTATGAAATCCGGCAGTTAATTCAGACTCGGCTTCAGCCAAATCAAAAGGTGCCCTGTTTGTTTCTGCAGTTACTGCAATTATAAAAATGACAAAAGAAATAATCACCGGAATATGTCCTTTAAATATCCACCAGCCATCTGCCTGTGCTGTGATGATATCGGTAATATTTAAACTACCGGTAAATACAACTATGGTAAGAATAGATAAGCCTGCAGACAATTCATAGCTCACAATCTGTGCACCACTGCGCATAGCGCCCATTAATGAATATTTATTATTGCTGGCCCAGCCTGCCATTAAGATACTAATGACCATGATGGATGAAATAGCTGTTATATATAACACCCCAATATTCATATCCCACAATTGAAAATCTTTTGCAAAAGCAATGGGTGCCATTAAGAGCATCGCAACCATCATCGCAATAAAAGGTGCAAAGTTGAATAAAAATTTATCCGCGCCATTTGGGGTCATCCCTTCTTTTACCAACAATTTTACGGTATCGGCCAGGGATTGTAACATGCCTTTAGGGCCCACTCTATTGGGGCCTAAGCGAATCTGAATCCATGCAGCAACTCTTCTTTCCATGATAACCAAAACCAGTCCGAGTGCGGCAAACAAACCAATCACAGCAATGCCGGCAATAACCATTTCAATGATCAATGCCCATGTAGGATTGAAAGTTTGGTTCAACCAGTCATGAATTCCACTCGATATGTTTGATAAGTTCCACATAACCTCACCCCAACCCCTCTCCTAAAGAAGAGGGAACTGGAAGTTTACAGTTTATTAATTTAATACTTCAAAATAATATTTCAGCCTTCGCTTCAACCCTCTCCATTGCCTCCCCTTCTGGGGAGATAGAGGGGACCTTAGCGGTCTATATCCGGTATTACTAAATCCAATGTTCCCATCATCGCCACTAAATCTCCCAACTTGCTTCCCCTGGCCATTTTATCCAAAGCCGAAAGATTTGAAAATCCGGGTGACCGGAATTTGATCCGGTATGGTGTTGTTCCTCCTTCGCTTACAATATATACACCTAATTCACCACGGGCTGTTTCCACTCTTGTATAAAATTCTCCCTTGGGTAATTTCAAAACTGCTTTTGTTTTTGCCTGGAAATCGCCTTCGGGAATATTATCAATGAGTTGTTCAATGATAAGAATAGATTGTTTCATTTCCCGAATCCTTACCATATACCTGGCCAGTGAATCGCAACCGGTTTCCAGTATTTCTTCAAACTGCACTTTATCATAAACTGCATAAGGATATAATTTTCTGATATCGTTGCTTACGCCGCTACCTCTTCCTGCCGGGCCTGTAACGCCAAACGAGACTGCATCTTCCTTAGATAAAAGGCCTACTCCTTTCATCCTGTTTATAAAAATGATATTACCGGTTACCAGCTCATCGTATTCGTCAATTTTCTTTTTAAAAAGAATAATAAATTCTTTTACCTTTTTCTGAAAATCCGGGTGCAGGTCAGCCATCAAACCACCCGGCACATAATAATTCATGGTAAGCCTTGCGCCACAGGTTTCTTCCATGATCTCATTGATCTTTTCTCTTTCTCTGAAAGCATGAAAAAACGGTGTGAATGCGCCGATATCCATGGCCATAGCACCCCACCACAATTCATGAGAAGCAATTCTGGTCAGTTCATCCATGATGACCCTTATCACCTGCGCCCTTTCAGGCACTTCAAGCTGCATGCCTTTTTCAACAGATATTGCGCAGGCATGGTTATTTATATGAGCAGAGAGATAATCCATCCGGCTGGTGACATAAATAAATTGCCGGTAGGTTAAACTCTCGCACATTTTTTCAATAGAGCGGTGTATATAACCAAGATGCGGCTCCACTTTTTTGATTGTTTCTCCATTCAGCGTGAGCACCAGATGCAATACACCATGTGTGGCAGGATGTTGAGGTCCTACATTAATGATCAGATCACCTTCGGTATTTGTGCCTATTTCTTCAAACATATCAGAGCTTGATCATATTTATCGGGTCTTCGAAATTTTTGAGCATCGGGTTTTTCCCTTCCCATCCATCGGGTAATATCAATAATCGTAAGTCAGGGTGATTCAAAAAATTAACCCCAAACATTTCATATACTTCACGTTCATGAAAATTGGCAGTTTGCCAGATATGGCTTACCGTTTCAATCTCAGGTTTATTGCTGTCTAATGTTGATTTTACTACAATGTTATGGCGGAATTTTGTTGAACTAAGATGATACACCATGGTAAGATGTGTCTTCCAGTCAATACAGGTCAGGCAAAAAAGATAATCAAAGAATAAAGATTCCTCATTACGAAGTTTTCCGGCGAATGATAACCAATCTCCGGGCTCAACATTGATATTGAGCCATTCACCGGTTTCATCAAATATGGCAGATGGAAGCAGTTCGGTTATTTTGGTTTTTAATTCTTCGTTATTCATATTAATTATATTCCCGACTTTATTTGTTCTCTTGTCATTCCTTTTTTTATTTTTTCCTGCAATGAAATCAGTGCATGAAGCAGGGCTTCCGGCCTTGGCGGACAACCAGCAACATACACATCAACAGGTATAATATGATCGGCACCTTTTACAACAGAATAAGTATTATAGAAAAAGGGTCCCCCGCTGATAGCACAGGCGCCCATGGCAATAACGTATTTTGGATCGCCCATCTGGTCGTATAATCTTTTTAATACCGGCCCCATTTTATTAACAATGGTACCAGCAATGATGATCACATCGGCCTGCCTTGGCGAGGCACGGGCCACTTCAAATCCAAATCTCGAAAAATCATATTTGGCACCGGCTACGGCCATGTACTCAATACCACAGCAACTGGTAGCAAAAGTAAGCGGCCATAAAGAATTGGAACGGGCCCAGTTGATCACATCATCCAGTTTACTCAATACAATACCACCACCGGGGGTTTCGTGAATCTGACCCGGAAAAGCAGCCTCCCCTAAATCTCCTCCCAAGGAGGGGACTTTTAAAGACTCTGAATTATTTGAAGTGCTACTCATTATTTAAAGAGTTGTCCAATATTTTTTAAAAACTTTTCTGCCATATTTATCAACTTCGCTTTTATCTCCTCAATAATCTATCACATTTCCCTCCCCATGGGGGAGGATAGGTGGCGCCTCCTTTATATCCATTTCAGTGCACCTTTTTTATGTGCATATAAAAATCCCATAAATAATATAAAAAAGAAAATGACTACTTCAATAAAAGCTAACCACCCCACACTTTTAGCAACAACTGCCCAGGGAAAAAGAAAGATAAGTTCTACATCAAATATCAGAAATATCAATGCAAACAAATAGTATCCTACATTTAATTGTATCCAGGTTTTGCCCGTAGTGGGAATACCGCATTCGTAGGGTTCGCCTTTCTGTGGGTTTTTAGTGTATTTGGTAACAAACTTTGCGATCATAACCGCTATTGACGAAAAGGCCAGTGCTGCTGCTATCAAAACGATCATGGAAGATGCACCCATAGAAAGGAAATTATTTGTTTTTTTTAATGCTACAAGTTAAGGAACAAATGTCTAATTAAAATCAATTTGTATGAATCGTTTCAATCATTACCCGGTATGATATAAATCATTTTTTTTATTTTATTATTCAACTTATGCATTAACCGTATATCTCCTCATAAATATCTTTTTTATCATATCCCAAATCCATGATTCGCTTTTTTGCCTCATCAATCATTCCCATCCATCCGCATAACAAAAAAGTAGCGGGTTGTTTATCCTTACAAATAGCCTCGTATACGGGATGTACATAACCTGTAGCGCCTGCCCACGATTCTCTTGATAGAGTAGGTATAAATTTAAATCCCACCAGTGACGTTTCCAGTGACTTCATCTCTTCGTAATACAATAAATTAGCTTTTGTTCTGCAGCCGAAAATCAGGGTTATATTTTTATGTGGGATGTTTTTATTTTTTATGTGGTGCAGCATACTTCTGAATGGTGCTATCCCGGTGCCGGTACAAATTAAAAACAGATCTTTTTCCAATGGTTCTTTTAAAGTAAATATTCCCTGTGGTCCTCTGAAAATTAAATTTGAACCCACTGATACGTTGTCAAACAGATATTGCGTACCGGAGCCCATTTTATCCCGCACAATAATTAATTCAAAAATATTGGTTTCATCGGGCCGGGAAGCAATGGAATAACTGCGCAAACGTTTATTTGCTTTTTCATGAATGGGCAGATCACAGGTTATAAACTGGCCGGGGATAAAATCAAAAATAGTTAATTCAGGTACCTGTATCCAGAATCTTTTTGTTGTATGAGTCTCCTCTTCAATGCGGATAACTTGTCCGGTTCGCCACGGTAATAAAGCCATTATTTATGTTTGCGGAAAGTTACAAATAAATAAAATACAAATGCTGCCGTGATGCTGAATTAATGACGCTTTAATGATTATTGATTAATAATTTTCTTTATAAAAATTGAATTTTTTGTAACGATTTTGAGCTGATAAGCGCCCTTTGCAATTCCACTGATATCCAAAGTATGACTTCGCCCATTAAGGATAAATGACTTTATTGTTTTTCCTGCAGCATCATACATCATTGCACTGATCACATCAGCAGCTGATGTAATAAATAATTGACCATTTACTACCGGTACAGGATAGACTGAAATACCTTCATCCAGATCATTAAAAATGATTTTCCTGATGGCCGAATAACGGCACGTTGCATCTTTATCAAGTATCTTTAAACGATAATAATTTAACCCTATCAATGGATTCATGTCAATATAGTCATACGTGGTTTTATTGTTGCTGTTAATGGCGGCAACAGCCCCAATACCGGTATAATTAAGACCGACTGCACTTCTCTCCACAGTATATTTATCAATATTAAATTCGCTCGTTGTTGTCCATTGCAATAAAACTTTTTTAGTTTGCTTAATGGCACTAAAAGATAACAGGTTTACTGGCAATGAATGTATCCCACCAACGCCTCCGTTATTTAACCAAAATTCACTGAAACTGTTTACCTGAAACTCGGCATAGTAACCATTATCGTAGGGTATTATTTCGGTATTTCCAGGTAAAATAAATGAATAAGCGCCACCTGTATTATCAGCCAGTGTACCGTTTTCCAATACCGTACTGCCGCTCCATTTGGTTACTCCTAATTCATAAGGATCTTTGGTTGACGTACAGCTTCCACATCCTGTAGCAGCCAGTAAACTTTTAGCTTCGGCATCTGTAAAATAAAAACGAACGGTTACATTTGAACCAGGCTGTGTAGTTGGCTTGATAACCATATTCCTGTTTACATAATACTGGTAGTTAGCAACCCTAACTGTTCCCGAAAATGGAAACACATCTACAGTTGTATTACCAAGATTATTTCCATTTGAATTGATAGACAGAACCCTGGCTGAACCTGAATTAAAATGAACCCAGTTACTGCCACTAACAACCTGTGAAATTCCGGTTACCGGTACGCCTGCATAAATGGCCGCTTTATCAAACACATGAATATCATCAATACCTACACCTTCCAGATTATAGCCCATATCGCTCGTTAATACAAAACGAAAACGAATATTATTACCTGTTGTTGGCAGATTAACACTCGCCACATGCCAGGTTTTTAATGATGGCCGCCATTGGTTTTTGCCCGTAGGATCGTTGTACCAGTTGGTACTGCCGGGTGAATTATATATACCCAACCTGGACCAGGTGATTCCGCCATTTGTTGAATATTCAATCCAGTTATAATCGGCCGGGGTGCCATCTTCAATTTGAAAAATATGGCTGAAGGATAATACGGGTTGTACTAAACCGCTTAAATTAAAACAGGGCGAATACAAATATGAATATTCATTGGCATTGTAATTACCGGTTAAACTGGTAACCCAGGCTTTACTGCCATTGGCTGCTTTATTGATAATGGTTTTGGCTGGTGTACCCCATTGCCAGCTGCTGTTTTGTCCGTTGCTATACCAACTGCCATCGTTATTTTCAAACCCCTCCAGGTAGGGGAAAGTACTGATGACAGGGCTTGTATGAAAATTATAATTTAAAACACTGTCATTGCTGTTGTAATTATCTGATGGCTCATTAATCCAGAAATTAAAACGGTTATCTGTATTTACCAACAAGTTTATACTTGCAGAAAACGTATGTGTAGTTATTCCCGGAGCTAATGAGGCAATGGTTTCCATAACTGTAGCACCGCCATTTACACTGTAATTTACAGGCACATTTATAAAAGTACTGCTGCTGTAATTTTTTATTTCAACAGAAACCGGCTGGCTACCAGCATTACCACATCCCGTTATTGATGGTGAAATAATACGGGTTATCCCTATATCATTGTTTACTGATTTTATTCCAACATCATCAAAAGTATAGCCGTCATCCTGATCAAGAATTGGATCAGGATTATTGGCAGATGTAAGTCCCTGCTGACTGAATTTTATTTGAAAACTGCTACTGATCGGCTGAATCGGCACAACGGTATCCAGCACGTCATTCACATTAATAATACCGTGTTTATACTGCCCCAGCGCAGCCTGGTTGGCTATTAGATCATAGGCTAATACCCAGGGTTTGGTATCGCTGCCCCGTATCCATACTTTGTTGTTTGGATTATTTTCATTGCCATGATTTTTAAAATAAAAATCAAGTCGTAATTGCTCACCGCTTGTGTAATTTCCAAGGTTATAGGTCATGAGCAGACTGTCGGTATTTAATGCCCCAACAGGAAACTGATCCAGCGTAATAGCCTTGCTACCATGTAATGCAAAGCCTGTATTTACAAAACTTCGGGCACGTCCTCTTACAGAATTTGTTTTAAAATCAACACGGTCTATACTGTCTAGTCCGGTTGTATTAATCATGTAATCTTTTGTCAATGCATTTTCAAACCCATCCAGCACCGGCAATGTTAAAACGGCATTTGCCAACTGTTTAACAGTAACAGCTATTGTATCATCTAATACCTGTGTATCACCAGCCCTTTTAACCCAAGCTGTAATGGCATATATACCCGGCGCTAAAAAATTGGCAGTAGCCGTAAAACTATATTGTCGGCTACCCAGTGCCGGTATAACCACTGAGCTGGTTTCCATAACCGTAGCGCCACCGTTTATCTGATAATACAGATCATAAGATCCTGAAGTTGCCAGATTATCAAGATTTTTGATTGTAAACTTTATTTGTTCGGATGCTGATAAAGCTGATGATGTAAACTGCCTTCCGGTAACCGGCGCATCAATGGATACGGCTTTTATATTATTATCAAAATTTGATAACGTACAAACACCCGTTGCTGGTAAAGCCGATTTGGATAAAGATCTTCTACCATTTATCGTAGCGTTTTTTGCACTAACCCCAAACCAATAAGTAGTGGTACTGTTTAAGCCGGATATTAAAAAAGTAAGACCGGATGTATTGCCAACAATCGCCATGGTATCTGCTTTCAATTGCCAGATATCGTACGACGTTGCCCCACTGATGGCAGGCCAATTCAGTTGTACAAAACCTTCACAAGGTATTGTAGCCGTTATCAGCGGCTGGCCAATTACACTAAAATTATAACTGCTTTGGCCGGTATAAACAGAAGAATTTCTGCTAACCCTTACCCGGTAATTATGACTAACTGTAGCAGGAACTACCCAATTATAAGACTGTGAATTGGCGGGCACAT
>CANKNL010000097.1 GCA_947483345.1 Chitinophagaceae bacterium
CGGTATTCATCGCCGCTCCAGTAGCCTTTAATAATACTGTCGGTTTCATTGAGCCTTATATAATGCATTTCGCCCTTTCCTTCTTTCAGGCCATCCAGGAAATTTCCATCAAAAAAATACGCAGCAGCATACAAAATACCTTTGCCGTTAGGCAACCCGTTCTTAAAATTACCGGCATATCTCCAGATCCCTTTTGATTCACCCTTACCATGCGCAAACCCCTTTTTGCATTCACCGTTATATTCACCCTTAATGCCTTCCATCAACACTTTACAGGTGCTTACTGTGTCCTGTGCATAGGCATCAGATCTTATAAAAAGAAGTAAAATGAAAATTACCCCACGAAAAAATGCAGTCATAACAAAGTTCGGTTTTAAGGTACTGATTGTTAAAGAAACAAAATTTTCTTTAAACCAGGGATCTAATTACTACACGGTTAAAACTTATTATTGTGAGGGTATGCTATTCCACGGTTGAAGGTTAAACGGAGCCAATGTTACCGGTAGCTTTTTTGTTTCAAAAAGATTAAGGGCAAACCCGATCCCGGTCAATTTGGCTCCCCATAATCCTGTAAAAGCCCAAATTATCAATCCAAATTACGCCATTTATCACTACAAAATTGCCGTTCATCAAATCCGGGTCATTTTAAAAAAATATTTTAAAACGGCGAAAGCCTTTACAGTAAAGGGATTTGCATAAATCCAGCTAATATTTACCACCCACTACTATAAAAAATATGGTATTATGTGTTGCATAGTACTAAAAACTTATTATCTTTGTGATGTGATAGGGGATAAACCGGTTAAATCTTATCATAAAGTTCTTAAAGTATAGCCATGAATAATTTATTTCTCGTACAGATCTTCGCTTCAACCTCTTCATTTGGAGAGGGCCGGGGCGAGGTTAAAAATTGAAGCCATGAACATTGATAACACAGCCAGCCAGATGCGCAAGGGCGTTCTTGAGTTTTGCATCCTCTCTATCATAAAAGAGGGCGAAGCCTACCCTTCGGATATCATTGAAAAAATGAAGGCAGCAAATCTGAACATCCTGGAGGGAACATTATATCCCCTGCTGACCAGGCTTAAAAATGCAGCATTATTATCGTACCGATGGGAGGAAAGTACCAGCGGGCCGCCACGTAAATATTTTACCCTCACAGAAAAAGGGGCCGAATTTTACAAAGAACTTGAATCAACCTGGTTTGAACTGGCCAATGCTGTTAGGGCACTTACCAGAAATGAACAGGAACATATTGATAACGACAGCTTCAACAATACCCAATAAAAAAAAGTATAGCCATGATTTTTTGTTGGACCAATTCAACTAACGAAACGAAAAAATTAAAGCCATGAAACAAGTAATAAACATAAACTTCCAGGGACGTGTTGTTCCAATTGAAGTAACCGCATTTGACCTGCTGAAAAATTATACCGAAAGCCTGAGCCGGCATTTTGCCAATGAAGAAGGCAAAGAAGAAATTATAAACGACATTGAAAGCCGCATAGGTGAGTTGTTTCAGGAAAGAATTACAAAGGGTGCCACCTGTATAACCGATGAGGATGTGAATGCCATTATCAAAAATATGGGCAGACCCGAAGAGTTTGAAACCATGGATGAAACGCAGAGTCAATCATTTGCATCTGCTTCAAACTACACGCCATCATCCGACAACTCATCAGCAGCGGGCAATAAACGATTATTCAGAGATGAAAACGACAAAGTGCTGGGTGGTGTGTGCAGCGGCTTGGCCAACTATTTTAATGTAGATGTTGTAATAGCCAGGATCATTTTTGTAGTGTTGTTATTTTCAGGCATTGGTTTCTTAACCTATATCATCATGTGGGTGGCTGTGCCAAGCAGTGCTACCACACAAATAGGCGGTACAAGAAAAAAATTATTCCGTAACCCCGATGATAAACTGATTGCCGGTGTGTGTAGTGGTATCGGTAATTATTTTGGTATCAATGCCTGGATACCAAGGGTTTTATTCCTTCTGCCATTTCTTTCATTTGTATCGCGCTGGGGCCATTGGGGTGGTCTCTGGGATTTTGGAGATATCATGCGTTTTACTTTTAGCCCAACATCACTGATCGTATATATCATTTTATGGATCGTTATACCGGAAGCCTTTACCACTTCCGAAAAACTTGAAATGAAAGGCGAAAAAGTAGATATGAATTCAATTAAAGCCTCAGTGGTTGAAGAAATGAAAGGTGTAGGCAAGAAAGCTGAAAAATTTGGTAAAGAAGCCTCATCTGTCATTTCCGAAAAAGCAAATGTAGTAGCCGGGGATGTGAAAAGTTTTACCAAACGTAACCGGGGCGGCTTGGGCAATGTGATTGTAATAATTGCCAAAATATTTGCCTATTTTATCATTGGCTGTGTAGGTTTTGCATTAGTAATGGGTTTGTTTGCACTGGCCGTTATATCAATCGGGTTCTTTCCTTTAAAAGATTTTATTATTCATAACGATTATCAAAACCTGGCCGCCTGGGGTACATTGATCCTTTTTATCGCAGTACCAATAATCGGTATCATAACCTGGATTATACGCAAAATTGCCAGATCAAAAAGTAATAGCAAAATTCTCGGTTTTTCTTTTAGTGCCTTATGGGTTCTTGGCTGGGTAAGTTTTATACTTTTAATTTCATCCATCAGCAGAGACTTTAATTATAACAGTAAAAATATCACCGAACAGGAAATAACATTAACCAATCCTACCGTTAATAAACTTGAATTAACCGCCAAATCGCCGCTGGAAAAATATAGCCGTAGCAGGTTCTTAAGGTTTCAGCCATTCGAAGGTATTCAGGAAGATACCGCCTATGTGAATAATGTGGATGTTCGTATTTTAAAATCTGAAAACGACAGTTTTAAAATTACAGTTATTAAAATGGCCACCGGCCGATCAAGAGCCATTGCCGAAAACAATGCTACATTAATTCAATACAGCGGTATTCAGAAAGACAGCGTTTTACTGATGGACAAGGGAATCGCTATTAATAAAACTGATAAATTCCGCAATCAACGTGTCGTGCTAACCGTTTATGTACCCGTTGGCAAAAAAATAAAGATTGATAAAAGCATCAGCTGGTTTAACGATGTTCATATTGGCAATAATTGGGAAAACAGTGATTGGTATTATGATGCCGACAATGAAGCAGAAGACTGGAAGAACGGTATAGAATATATCATGAAAGCCGATGGCCGGTTATATAATTTAAACGGTACTGCTGCCGGCCGATCAGGACAAACAAAGATCAATATCAACAGCCATGGTGTGGAAGTGATAACCAATGACAATACAGATAATTACCGGTATAACAATAATGAACCCATGAATAAGATAGACTCGATGAAAATGAAGCTGGAAAATGAAAAGCAAAAAATAAAAGACTCATTGGAAAAAGCTAAGCAAAAGATTGAACAGCAGCTTGAAAAAATTGGTGACAATATAGAACCAACGCCGCTGAGCTCACAACTTCCTGCTTTTAATCCGATGGTGAATATTGACTAGACTTTTTTTACCGGTTAAAAATGAATGGAGATGAAAAAGCAAATTATTTTAATGTTTCCGGGTTTATTTTTTCTAATTGTCATGTCGTCCTGTTTTCATAATCATACGGTGTCAGTTTCTATTATGGATGATGAAGACATGTATGAAATGCAGGCCAACTATAAAAAGAATAAAACACATGCCGTGCAGGTTTATCTGGATGAACAGTTACTGAATAATAGCCTTGTGTCTGTTAAAGACGAATTTGATGAGCATCAAATAACACTTGATGACAACAGCACGGTTTACATTAACTCAAATCCAGGGGAGCTGATAATAAAAATTGATAAGACAACCAATTCAGAAGAAACATGCGAAAAAGTAAAACAGGTTTGCGAAAACTTAAAACTGATATTAACCGACAATTAAAATAGTTTCGATAGTTGAGTTGAAGTTGAAACAAACAGGTCCTGCCATTTTTGGCAGGACTTTTATTTTGATCCGTTTTAAACCACAGCTACCTCTCAAACAACTCTATCATCAGCTTTTTATTTTACATTTGCACCATAATAAATTATTATTTAAAAACGATATAAATGAAAAATACACCCTTCACGGAAAAACATATTGAACTCGGCGCCAAAATGGCTGAGTTTGCAGGTTATAACATGCCCATCAGTTACTCGGGTATTAACGATGAGCATGCTGCAGTACGTCATTCTGCAGGCGTGTTTGATGTTAGCCATATGGGTGAATTTGTTTTAAAGGGAGAACATGCACTGGATCTGATACAGCGCATTACCAGTAATGACGCTTCAAAATTAACAGTTGGTAAAGCACAATACAGTTGCTTCCCTAACCAGGATGGCGGTATTGTTGATGATCTGATTGTGTATTGTTTGGAAGAAAATAAAGCCTATATGTTGGTGGTAAATGCCAGTAATATTGAAAAAGACTGGAACTGGATTCAGCAATTTAACGATCAGGAAGTAGAGATGCATAATATTTCGGATAAAACCTGTTTACTGGCCATACAGGGTCCCAATGCAACAAAAATGTTGCAGCCACTTACCGATCTGGATATTATGAATCTGAAATATTACACCTTCGCCAAAGGCAGTTTTGCCGGTGTGGAAAATGTATTGGTTAGTGCAACGGGATATACCGGCGCAGGCGGCGTTGAAATTTATTTTGAAAATAAAGGGAATGATGCAGCCAAAATATGGGAGGCCATTTTTGAAGCCGGCAAAAAAGGCGGAATAAAACCCATTGGCCTGGGGGCAAGAGATACCCTTCGGTTAGAAATGGGCTACTGCTTATACGGTAATGATATTGATGATACCACATCACCGCTCGAAGCCGGATTGGGCTGGATCACCAAGTTTAGCAAAGTCTTTACTAACAGTGCGTATTTTGAAAAACAAAAAACAGAAGGGCTTACTAAAAAATTGGTTGGATTTGAAATGCTTGAAAAAGGGATTGCCCGGCATGATTATGAAATAAAAAATTTTGACGGTGTGGTTATTGGTAAAGTAACCTCTGGTACACAATCTCCTACTTTGAGCAAAGCCATTGGTATGGGTTATGTTGACATTAAATTTGCTACAGCAGGCAGCGACATCTATATCAGTATTCGTAACACACTAATAAAGGCTAAAGTAGTAAAGATGCCATTTGTGTAAAGGCTGATTTTATATTCAATCATTTTTCGGATAAGATTTTTTATACACCGTCTTTTATTGTAATGCATTACTCATAAAGCAGCCATGGCTGAAATACATTTAACCACTTTTATTGCAGCACCTGTTGAACGCGTTTTCGATTTAAGCCGAAGTATAAATCTGCATCAGATATCAACTATAGCAACCAATGAAAGGGCCATACATGGCGTACTTAGCGGATTAATCAATAAAAATGAAACGGTTACCTGGCAGGCTAAACATCTTTTTAAAACCAGGCAGTTTACAGCAAGGATTACAGACATGGACAGGCCGTGTTTTTTTATTGATGAAATGATAAGAGGTGATTTTAAAAGTTTTTGTCATGCACATTATTTTAAATCAGCCGACAACGGAACCATCCTGATTGATGTGATCAAATTTGAAACGCCTTATGGCTTAATTGGTAAAATCATCAACAGCCTGTATCTTAAGACCTATCTTGAAAAATTTATAATAAAAAGGAATGCCGTGATAAAAGTGTATGCCGAAACCCAAAAGTGGAAAGCGATTTTGAACTAATTTTTAAACTATGCCAGCAAACAAACCCGAATTATATACCTGTCTTTCACCGTCACTTTTAGATTTATATGATGTTGAAAAAAGCATTGTCGTTATTATTGATGTATTAAGAGCCACATCAACCATTGCTACCGCTTTACACCACGGTGCTAAAGCTGTCATTCCGGTTGATAGTGTGGCGGCGTGTATACGAATTGGTAAACAAATCGACAGTATTACCGCCGGCGAAAGAGACGGGCAAATTGCCGAAGGATTGGAATATGGTAATTCACCTTTTGAATATCCCCGGGAATTCATTAATGGTAAAACCCTGGTACTTACTACCACCAATGGAACCCGGCTACTGCAAATGGCGCTCGATAATAATGCAAAAGCCATCATCACCGGGTCATTTCCAAATCTGTCGGCTGTTTGCGATTATTTAACCGCTCAAAAACAACATGTCATTTTGGGCTGTGCAGCCTGGAAAAACCGAATCAATATAGAAGACAGTCTTTTTGCAGGGGCTGTTATCAATAGAATAGGAAAACATTTTTCTATAAACTGCGATTCATCGCAAATGGCTACAACCCTGTATAACGACGCTAAAGATGACCTGTTTCAATTTATGAAACTAAAAAATGCATCACATTATAAACGACTTTCGGCTTTTGGATTGGAAAAAGACATTCAATATTGTTTAACAGAAGATATAGCCAATGCTACTGTGGTTTATGAAGCGGGCAAACTGTTGTCTAAATAATGATACCAGACAGCCTTTAACATAAAATCTTATTAATCTTTCTGTAACCTTTAAACCCTCAGTTTTTTTCCGTTATTTTTGCAAATTGCCTTTTTCAGAAATAGATATGGGTTTTAACATTCAATATTTAGTGATATCTGAAATTATAAATCGGCAAGCTAATTTCCAGAATGGCATTACCACACCTGATTAAATACGTTTACAACAATGGTTCCGACGAAGTAATCCGGCGCGGCAAAAAGATTCATGCATTGGGTTTTGTTGAACTGGTTGAACATGACCAGCTGATGGGCGCCGTTGTGTTTAGAGTAAAAGATGACAGCTATTCTACTTTTTATAAAGTGTATATCCAAAAATATACCGACGCCAAATCAATTTCTGTACGATGTACCTGTCCCTATAATTTAGGTGATATCTGCCGCCACGAAGCTGCTGCATTGATACGTATGCAGGATATGGTTGATAAGAACATGTTGGGTAATACCAATATTCAATATAACCAGCGGCATACGGTAGCCAAGATGAAACACATTGAATTGAAAATGATCAAGCTGTTTTCATCACCGGGTATCTATGCCGAAGCTGAAAACATTTTGCGCAGTACCAAAGCCAATATTCTCAAAGCGGCCGATGAACGGGTGGAAGCAGAATTAATAATCGACGGCGAAAATTATCCGCTCGTTATTCAAAAAAACGACGAACGAAATTTTGACACCTCCTGTAAATGTGGCGAAACCGAACATCCGCTCTGCGAACATAAAACAATGTTGTTTTTACAATTGCTGGATGCGTACGGCACGTTTTATTTTGACAGCATACGTAACTGGGATAAAGAAAAAAACAAGTTGCTCCAAATTTATGGTTATAGCCTGGAAGACGACCTGACCGGCAAATTTGAATTTACCTATAAAGAAGGCAAACCGTTTTTAAAAGTACTCGACCTGTCAATTAAAAGAGTGGCGGCAGGTGCTTTAACAACCGGTTCTGCCGAAACTTTTATGTACCGGATTTACCGGTACCGGAAATTGTAGTAGATGACCAACCGGTTATTAAACTCGGTGTTGTTTTTAATTTCAATGCCGGCATGTATCCTTATTTTGATTTGGATCTGGTACAGGGCGAATCTGATGAGGACCAAATGCATTATATCAGTAAAGTTGAAAAAATAGATCTTTCTAAATTTGTAAATACAGAATTGTTCAGCGAGGAAGATAAACAACTGTTACAGCTGGTGCGAAAACTGCAAAGAAGTGAAATAAATAAATACCTCGATCGCAACTCACCCTTCAGCGGTATTTGGGAAAATATCATTCATACAGATGGGGATGATTTACCCGAAGAGACAAAAGCACTGATCACAGAATACCTGCAACCCAAACTTAAAAAAATATTTGAAGAACAGGCCGCTAATCATTTTATTTTTTATTTGCCTAAAGCCAAACAATTTAATACCGCTAATTTGGTGGAAGTTGAATTAAGTGAAAACTTTATTGCGCCGGTCTTTAAAGTACAGGCTAATGCCGAACATTATGAAATTGCCTGTACGGTAAAACTAATGGGCGATACCATTCCGTTTACCGAAAATGAATGTAACAGCAGCCTGGTTTATTTAAATGAGCATGTGTTGTATTTATGGCAACATGCTGAAGATGTTTTACAGGCCGAGAAATTTTTAAAAGAAGGCAATATTCAACTCAGTAAAGATAACTGGGCCGAAAAAATGAAGCAGGTCATTTTGCCCCTCACTAAAGAATACAAGGTAGAGTTTGATAAAAGCTTGGTAAGGGAAATTAAAAGTGGTGAGCCTGATGTAAAATTACAATTGCAGGAAAAGGGCGACTATCTTGTGTTTCAGCCTATATTTAGTTATAAGGGTTTTGAAACAAAGCCTGCTGATAAAGAAAATATTACGATACCGGATGGCGATAAAATACTGATCATCGAGCGTAACCTGGAATCTGAAGAAGCCTTTTTAAAAAAGCTGGAAAGCCTGCATTCTCTCTTTGTAAGGCCCGATCATAACAAAAATAACCTGGTATTAAAAGGTGCCGATGTGCTGCGTAACAACTGGTTCTTTTTATTTGTTGATGCCATGAACGACATGAAAGTGCCGGTATTTGGTTTTGAAGCCCTGCGTAATTTCCGCTTTAATACGGCCAGGCCCAATACACATATACATGTTAGTAGCGGCCTGGATTGGTTTGATGCCAAAGTGGAAATTGAATTTGGGGAACAACGGGTTGGCATAGATGCGATAAAAAATGCCCTCATCAATAAGCAGTCCTTTGTACAGTTAAGTGATGGCACTTTAGGTATACTGCCCGATGAATGGCTGAAAAGATATTCATTATTGTTTAAAGTGGGCGATGGCAGAAGCGATCAGTTACGCTTGTCAAAATATCACATGAGTGTGATAGACGAGTTATATGAGAACCGGGATGAAAAAGAATTAAGTTTTGAACTGGATGAAAAATATGAACGTTTAAAAGAATTTAAAAATATTCCGGAAACAGCAGCGCCCGAACACTTGCAACACATACTACGGCCTTATCAAACATCCGGGTTCCAGTGGCTCAATTATTTAAATGACGTTGGATGGGGCGGTATTTTAGCCGATGACATGGGTTTGGGTAAAACGGTTCAGGCATTAAGTATGCTGCATCATTATAAAGATATCAATGGCGGATTAAAGGCCATCGTCGTTTGTCCAACCACGTTAATTTATAACTGGCGTAATGAAGTACAGAAATTTTCACCGTCCTTAAGTTTTCATATACATCACGGCAGTTTACGCACCCGTAATATTGAAGAATTGCAGAAAAATAATATTATCATAACCACATACGGCACACTGCGTAGCGATATACAGGTTTTGTTGAAAATTAATTTCGATTATGTTATTCTTGACGAAAGTCAGGCCATCAAAAACCCCTCATCAAAAGTGACCAGGGCCGCCTGTTTATTGAATGCCAAAAACAGGCTTTGTATGAGTGGTACACCTTTGCAGAATAATACGTTTGATATTTTTGCACAAATGAATTTCTTAAATCCGGGCTTATTGGGCAACATGGAATTTTTCAGGAACGAATTTGCCACACCTATTGATAAATTTGGCGAACAGGAACAAAAAGAACATTTACGTAAATTACTATTTCCATTTATTTTACGCCGTACCAAAGAACAGGTTGCCAAAGACCTGCCCGATAAAACGGAGAC
>CANKNL010000098.1 GCA_947483345.1 Chitinophagaceae bacterium
AGTTCTTATACCACACAGGGGTATTACCTCCAGGATTTGAAGACAATTGAAAACCCGGTAATGGCGAACCATTAGCAAAGAAAGAAAAGGAAGAACAATTTATTGGGTAGCCATCACTCACATTCATTACCGTTAAATCCAGCCTCGGCTGCTCAGATTCAAGATGCCCGGGGTCCTGAAATACAACGGCATAATTATAAATAAGATTGTAGGTATTGGCATTAGCAGGAATCGTAAAATCATAAGATACACCCTCTGCTTCACGGCCAGCCGAATTATTGCCAAGCCTTATCGAATGACCACTACCGTTAGGACAGTTTTGTGGAAAATTGCCATATGGATCTAAGCCGGCCCCAGGGTTTGATGAGTACATGGTATGCCTGTTTTGAACAGGACCGCCTGAATTAGTAAAAGTGATTACATTAACGTTATCAACCGAGGCAACAGAACCGGTATAACAGGTCCATCCGCTAAAATTGCCATTCTCAAAATCAATGTTTGGCGGACAGTTTTGAGCAAGTGATGACAAACTTAGCGAACATACCAATATACCAGTAAAAAATAACAAAAATATGTAGCGGTTTATAGCCATATTAATTTAATCAAAATCTAAAATTTAGAAGGGGGGATTTTAAAGTTAAAACTATTTTTTGACTTTACTAACTAAACCAGCGATAATGCTAAAGCTCCTTTTGTGACATTAGTATGGCTGTAAATTTTCAAAAAAACGACTTCGTTATTGATATTAACGTATTTTATTAGCAAATGGTTGTCATTTAACAATTCAAAAAATCTTGTTAGCTATTTTTATTTATTTATCTTTACAATATGACATTAGAGCATCTTAAATCTATGAGGGACCGTGTGTTGGTCTTGGGGAGGTTTCTTTGACGTTGCAAACAGAGAAGCTAAAACATTAAATGATAAACAACTTTCACTTTCGCCTGGCTTTTGGGACGACAATGCCCGCGCAACAGCTATTTTAAAAGAAATTAAAGTAAATGAGTACTGGACTAATCTTTACTATTCAGTGGAAACTGGCGTAGAAGACTTTGCCATACTGTTTGAGTTTTGGAAAGCAGGCGAAACCAGCGAAGAAGAAGTTAAGGATGCTTATCATCTGGCCATAGAAAAAATTGAAGAAGCCGAATTTAAAAGTACGCTTAACGAACCTGAAGATCATTTACCTGCCGTTTTACAAATAAACAGTGGTGCCGGCGGAACCGAAAGCCAGGACTGGGCCGAAATGATAGCCCGTATGTATCGCATGTATGCCGAAAAACAGGGTTGGAAAGTAACGGAAATTGACTGGCAATGGGGTGATGGAGCAGGGATTAAAACCTGTACCTACGAATTTGAAGGCGATTTTGCGTATGGTTTTTTAAAGTCTGAAAATGGTGTTCATCGCCTGGTTAGAATCTCGCCTTTTGATAGTAATGCACGCAGACATACTTCCTTTGCATCTGTAAATGTATACCCATTGGTTGATGATACGATAAAAATTGATATTAATCCTGCAGATGTAAAAATGGAAACATCAAGAAGTGGTGGAGCAGGCGGACAAAACGTAAATAAAGTTGAAACTAAAGTACAGCTAACCCATTTACCAACTGGTATTGTAGTCGTTTGTCAGCAGGATAGAAGCCAGCTGGGCAATCGGGAATTGGCTATGCAAATGCTTAAAAGCCGTTTGTATGAAATCGAATTACAAAAGCGTAATGCTTTAAAAGACGCCAGCAACAGCAAAAAGAAAAAAATAGAATGGGGAAGCCAAATACGGTCTTATGTTTTTCATCCATACAAAATGATAAAAGATCACCGAACCGATCATGAAGTGGGTAATGTGGGGCCGGTTATGGACGGCGAACTGGATGGTTTTATAAAAGCCTATCTCATGAGTGAGAAAGATACTGACTAAATACAGATTCACATGAATTTGATTTGAGTAATCTGTGTAGTTTAAAGATCTGAAAACCCATGGTAAAATTCACATCGAATAGTATTAAATTTAACTTCGCATGATATTTCTAAATCAATAAAATCATCACTATGCAATACGGAGATTTTTACTACCCTATGCCTATAAATGAGCCTGTGCTTAATTATGCACCCGGTTCTAAAGAAAAATTAGCCCTTAAAGCAGCTTTAAAAGAATTAAAAAGTTCAAAGATTGATGTACCCATGTATATCGGCAATGAAGAAGTACGAACCGGCAAAACAGTGGAAATTCGTCCGCCTCATGAACGCAAACACCTGTTGGGGCATTTTCATGTGGGAGAAGCTAAACATGTTACCAAAGCCATTAATGCGGCATTAAAAGTAAAAGATAAATGGGCCAATATGAGTTGGGAGAACAGGGCCAATATTTTTTTAAAAACTGCTGATTTGTTAGCAGGTAAATACCGTGCTTATATTAATGGCACCACCATGCTTGCACAAAGTAAAAATTGTTTTCAGGCAGAGATTGATGCCGCCTGTGAGTTGATAGATTTTCTCCGCTTTAATGTTCATTTTTTAAGTGACATTTATCGCCAACAACCCATCAGCGGCCCCGGCATGAACAATCGGTTGGAATATCGGCCACTGGAAGGTTTCGTATTTGCATTAACGCCATTCAACTTTACCGCAATTGGGGGTAACCTGCCAACTTCTGCCGCCATGTGCGGCAATGTGGTGATCTGGAAATGCGCCAACACACAAGCGTACAGTGCACAAATGTTTATGCGCATTTTAAAAGAAGCCGGACTGCCCGATGGGGTTATTAACCTGGTCTTTATTGATGGTCCAACCATTGGCGAAGTGGTGTTTAATCACAAAGATTTTGCCGGCATTCATTTTACAGGCAGTACCGGGGTATTTAATAAGATGTGGGAAACCATTGGAAAAAATATGGGTATGTACAGGTCTTATCCACGCATTGTTGGCGAAACCGGCGGTAAAGATTTTGTGATAGCCCATAAGAGTGCAGACCCTGATGTGGTAGTGGCTGCATTGGCAAGAGGCGCATTTGAATTTCAGGGACAAAAATGTTCAGCTGCCTCAAGGGCTTATATCCCATCCAATATGGCTGCTGAGGTTAAAAAGAAATTAGTGGAACAGGTAAAAACCATGAAAATGGGAACCGTAGAAGATTTTACCAATTTTGTGAATGCCGTAATTGATGAAAAAAGTTTTGATAAGCTAGAAGGTTATATTAAAGGAGCGAGGAAGAAAGGTAGTGGCGCTAAAATATGGGTAGGCGGTAAATGTGATAAAACAGATGGCTTTTTTATTGAACCCACTATTATTGAAGCAACGGATCCGCACTATGTTACGATGTGCGAAGAATTATTTGGGCCTGTACTTACCGTTTATATTTATGATGAAAATAAATATGAGGCCACATTAAAATTGGTTGATGAGACATCTCCTTATGCATTAACTGGAGCCGTGATTGCTCAAGATCGTTTTGCGGTGGAACTGGCTACTAATAAATTACGTAACAGTGCGGGTAATTTTTATATCAATGACAAACCTACCGGTGCCGTAGTTGGTCAGCAGCCATTCGGTGGCGCTAGAGGTAGTGGCACCAATGATAAGGCTGGTTCTATTCTGAATCTCTATCGTTGGTTAAGTGCACGTACCATTAAAGAAACTTTCAACGCGCCAACAGATTACCGGTATCCGTTTTTACTGGAAAAATAAATTAACCAAACATCAATAGTACATGACTACAAAAATTATTTTTACATTGCCGGCCGCCGAAAATACTGGTGAAGCCGATTGTGTATTACTGGGTGAATTCAATAACTGGGATACAGCCGCAGGTATTGCCCTGCAAAAACAGGCTGATGGCTCTATGACAGCCGAAGTGGAACTGGTTGCAGGAAGCGATTATCAATACCGTTACCTGCTCAGCAATGGCAGATGGGTGAATGATGATGGAGAAAAAATCATTTCAAACCTGTCGGGTTACCCTGTAGAAAATTGTATTGTACGGGTTAGGGCCTTTACCAAAAAAACAAAAACAGTCAAAACCAAAACAAGTATAAACCCCAAATCGGTAATTGTAAAAGAGGATCTTACAAAAGTAGAAGGGATTGGGAAAAAGATAGAAGCACTATTGTATAAAAATAAAATTTACAACTACCAGCAACTGTCAAAATCAACTATAAAAAAATTAAAGGCCATTCTGGAAACTGGTGGGCGTACATACTCTATGCACGATCCGGGTAGTTGGCCAAAGCAGGCAAAACTGGCATCTAATGCCCAATGGAAGGAATTGGAAATATGGCAGAAACAATTAAAGGGTGGTCAATCAGGCAGGCTATAGACTAAAATGAAAAGTGGCTGCCATAAGAGAACTTTTTTTATCGGCCAAGAACTGATAAATTCGCTTTACAAATATTTACTTTGAAAACAATTTTAGATAAAGAACAATTACACCTGACCATATTAAGATTGGCACATCAGCTTTTGGAAAATAATATAAGTTTGGCGGATGTGGTTTTTATTGGTATCCAGCCACGCGGTGTTCAGGTAGGTTCCAAACTGATTGCAGCAATCGGGCAAATCGCTCCATTTGAAAAACTACAATACGGGATTTTAGATATCACTTTTTATCGGGATGATGTTCGGGATGAACTGCATGTGGCCAATACCACGCATATCCCTTTCTCTATTGAAGGGAAAAAAGTGGTATTAATTGATGATGTACTTTATACCGGACGAACCATTAGGGCAGCCTTGGATGCGATTCAGGATTTTGGAAGACCTCAGAAAGTGGAATTATGTGTGTTGGTTGACAGAAGATTTAACCGTGAACTTCCAATTCAGCCAGATTATTGCGGTAAAGCCATTGATTCTGTTATTTCTCAAAAAGTAAAAGTGGAATGGGATAAAGAGGCCGTGGTTTTATATTAAGTCAAAATTTAAACGTATAACGAGCGTATTAATTCAAAAACTGGGTACTTTTTGACTTTTCGCTTCTTTCCCCTAACTTCGCTCCTTAATGCAACTATCTACCAAACATTTATTGGGCATTAAAGATCTCACCAGAGAAGATATCTCTCTTATTTTATCAACCGCTACACAGTTTAAAGAAGTATTACAGCGTTCTGTAAAGAAAGTTCCATCCTTACGTGATGTAACCATCGTGAACCTGTTTTATGAAAACTCTACACGTACCAGAATATCTTTTGAATTGGCCGAAAAAAGGCTTGGTGCTGATACGATTAATTTTTCTGCATCAGCTTCGTCTGTAACAAAAGGAGAAACCTTGTTGGATACCGTGAATAATATTCTGAGTATGAAAGTGGATATGGTGGTATTACGGCATAGTGCCAGTGGGGCACCTCACTTTTTAGCCAAACATATTCCTGCCGCCATTATCAATGCCGGTGACGGTATTAATGAACATCCCACACAGGCTTTGCTTGATGCACTATCTATACAGGAAAAATTGGGAAGCCTGGAAGGGAAAAAAATTGTTTTAGTCGGCGATATCATGCACTCAAGGGTGGCACTCAGTAATATTTATCTTTTAAATAAAATGGGCGCAGAGGTGATGGTTGCCGGTCCGCCTACACTTATACCTAAGTATATTAAAGAAGCTTTAAATGTAAAAGTTGAGTATGATATTAAAAAAGCATTGGCTTGGTGCGATGTGGCCAATGTACTTCGTATACAACTGGAAAGGCAAAATCAGGTACTTTTTTCTTCGCTTAGAGAATATAACTTAGCCTTTGGTATCAGTAAAAAATTACTCGATAGCTTAAAAAAAGAAATTGTAATTATGCATCCCGGGCCAATTAACAGGGGCGTTGAAATTGACAGTGATGTAGCAGACTGTAATCAATCTATCATTTTGCAACAGGTAGAAAATGGCGTGGCAGTAAGAATGGCTGCATTGTATTTGTTGGCCGGAAACAAGACTAATGGATAATTCATAAGTTCAACTAAAATAGTAATCGTATCTGTATATTAATATTTGTATTGGTGATCAAATAAGGCAGGTTTGTGCTGCTAAAAAATTATCAGTTATTGATTTATTTATAATCCATATTTTTATTTTTTATTAATGAATAGAATTTGTTTATTCCCCGGCACTTTTGATCCCGTAACATTGGGACATACAGATATTATTGACAGGGCACTACCATTGTTTGACAAATTGGTCATTGGTATTGGCCGTAACGCCAATAAAAAACCCATGTTCAGCGAAAAACAAAGGTTAAAATGGTTAAGAGAAATTTATAAGAATAATCCTAAAGTGGCCGTGTTGGCCTATGATGGACTTACAGTTGATTGCTGTAAGCAGGTAGGAGCCAACTTTATACTTCGGGGCATCAGGTACGTCAATGACTTTGAATATGAAAAAGCCATTGCAGACATGAACCGGAGCATTGATACAAACATTGAAACCATATTCCTTACCTGCCTGCCTAAATTTACTTCCGTGGCATCAACTTTGGTTAGAGATGTGTTACACAATGGTGGCGATGTAACTCAATTTTTACCAGATGTGGTCAAACAATCAATTAAAAAGAATAAATAATTTTTCTATTCAATATTGAAATAAAGAATGTCTATCTGGTTTAATAAATCATTGTCTTTTGCCGATTTAAAATATCCGGGAACAAAAACAATGAATGAATTTTTAGGAATAGAATGGGTAGAACTCGGCGATGATTATTTAATCATGCGTATGCCTGTTGAGGATAAAACCAAACAACCTTATGGTTTGCTGCATGGTGGTGCCAGCTGTACCTTAGCTGAAACAGTTGGCAGTTTGGCCTCTCATTTTGTAATTGACCCCGAGAAATTTATTTGTGTTGGACTGGAGATCAATGCCAACCATGTTCGCAGTGCCAGAAGTGGTTATGTAACGGCAACCTGCACGCCTTTACATATTGGTTCATCAACCCATGTCTGGGATATAAAAATTAAGGATGACAAACAAAAGTTGGTTTGCATTAGCAGGTTAACAGTTGCCATTTTAAAGAAACCGCAAGGTTATTGAGTAGGTTTTGATCATTAAAAACAAATCAGCTAGGATCTTAATGACTTAAGGCATATCAAAAAAAGTAGTCAGTATATTTTTTATTGAAGGGTAGGTATTTTTTAAAGGTTCTTTTATATTCAAGGTTTTTATCCATTTGATTTCAGAAATATGCTCCTCCGTTTGAGGTATCAGATCCTGCTTGGATGAACAGGTCATGTGATACCAATGCGAGATCTTTAAAAAATTCTTGCCAAATTCATCATAAACATGGTAAGTTTCGCCAATCTTCTTTTTTAAATGAAGGCCTGTTACACCGGTTTCTTCTGTTACCTCCCTTACAGCACATTCTTCTTCTTTTTCTCCTTTTTCAATCTTGCCCTTGGGCAGGTCCCATTTCCCCAGCCGGTTGATAAACAGCAGTTCTTTTTTTTCGTTTTGTACAATGCCCCCGGCCGCTTCAATAAGTTTGAAATTTTTAAAAAAAATGTCTTTTAACTTATCCAAGTCGGAATGCCAGATCACTCCGGCATGAAACTCCTCTTTTTTTATTTCGTGCAGCATGGATTTCATGGCCCGGGGTGATATCTCATCTACAAAAACGGTGTCGGGATGGTGCAGTAATTCATTCAGACCTTGATCTATTTCGTTACAAAGAATTACCGGCTTATCGTTAAAATATATGTTGATGTACATAGCAAAAGCATTAAATCAATTAGTGTTGAGCTTCTAATTAATGGTTTAAAAATGTTTTGTTTTTAGTAACGGCTTTAAGCTAGCTGCTATTTACTAAATTTGTAGCATGATTAACGAAAAAGCCGTAGCTGAAAAGCTTTTACAAATTAATGCAATTAAATTGAGCCCGCAAGAACCCTTTACCTGGGCCAGTGGATGGAAAAGCCCGATTTATTGTGATAACCGCAAGGTTTTATCCTATCCCTATATCCGGGATTTTATTAAAAGTGAAATGTGCAGTGTGATTTTTGAAAAATTTCCGGAGGCTGAACTGCTTGCGGGTGTTGCTACTGCAGGCATAGCCTGGGGAGCAATGGCCGCTGATCAACTTAAATTACCTTTTATTTATGTGCGCCCAAAACCTAAGGAACATGGTTTAAGTAACCAGATAGAAGGGGCATTGGAATCAGGTAAAAAAGTACTGGTTATTGAAGATCTGATCTCAACCGGAAAAAGTAGTTTACAGGTTTGCGATGTATTGAAAGCTGCCGGCGCAGAAGTTGTTGGTATGGTTTCTATTTTTACCTATGGCTTTGAAATAGCCGAAAACGCATTTAAGGCTGCGGGTTTGCCATATTATTCTTTAACTAATTATCAAACCCTCATAAGCTTGGCTCTTGATAAGGGGATTATTGCTGCCGAAGAACAAAATACCTTGTTAAATTGGAGAGCCGATCCTGCTAATTGGCAAGGGATTTAATAACTTTATAAGTATAATTTAGCCGTCCTGATGCCCTAAATGGCAATGGATATTTTTTAAATACTAATTAAGGGTTAACCAGATGAAATTATTTTATTGCAGTTTTATCACTTTTTTTTGTTTTGTTTCAGTTAGTTTTTCTCAATATCAAAAGGCGATAGGGAAGGCCATTATTAAAACACCTACAATCCAATGTGATATTTGTAAGGATAAAGTAGAATTCTTTATTAGTCATACCGAAGGGGTTTCAGCAGTTAAAGTGAATATCAGGCAAAAAACAACGGCTGTAACCTGGCTAAATGATCGTACCTCACTTGAAAATATTAAAGTGGCCATTGCTAATCTCGGCTATGATGCCGACGATATAGAAGCCGAAGAAGCAACTTTTAAAAGGCTTCCCAAATCATGTAAACTTCATAAGGAGGTAATCAAATCAGCGATACCTGAGGTAAAGCAGTAAAGAGTTGGTATAAACAATCAAAAAATGAGGCTTTCCTGCTGTTTAAACTGCATTACACACTTTTAAAAGGCTGAAAATTTCTGCATGCCTTCGTATAAAACCGGAAAGGATTTGTACATATTTGCTTTACCCAGTTTAACTGTACCCGTCACTTTTACTAAAACTTCTTTCCCGAATAAGGTGGGCAAAGCATTCTTTAATAGATTTTTCATGTCTACTTCTATGCTTAGGGGAATGCTGAATTCTGTAAGTTTGGGTATGGATATCTGATAATCCTGCGAACTGTGCCCCAAATAAGTGTTATCTAAAAATATATCCAGATCGGTGTATTTAAGTTGCAATCCATAGTTATTCGGATTATAATAAATCAGGTCTAACTTAAGTGTTGTTGATGCAAAACCTACTTTCTCAATTTTCATATTTTTAAACTCCCGGTAAATCAAATCCTTTGGCGCCTGACAGGATGTCGCTATAATTAAAATGATTATAAAAAAAATAGGGTAGAGGAGATATGTATTTTTCATGATAATTATTTCAGACTGTAATTTACAGGAAGGAAATTAAATGGCAAAAACCGGTTTAAAAGTTATTTTTTTTGGTGCTAATAATATTAGGAAGTTTTCAAAATAATCCCCAAAAATGTAGATTATCAGTAAACTAATAATATTTACAATAAAAAAATGTTGTATAGTATTGATATATAAATTAATGTAAAGTTTA
>CANKNL010000099.1 GCA_947483345.1 Chitinophagaceae bacterium
TCATCACCAGCTTCCACTCTGCTTCTTTTACAGTTTGCACACTGAGTCTTCCCAACCTGACCAAATCCATATTGGCCAGATTTGTATCCTTTTTTAATAATTCAAGGGGTACTGTTTTATTTAATTTAAGAATGGGCTTTAAGTCTACTGCAACCCATCTGTCATCCTCAGTTGTAGGGTCCTGGTATGCCTCTTTTATTACTTTAGCAATCCCCACAATTTCAACGCCTTCATTACTGTGATAAAATAAAACGGCATCCCCTTTCTTCATGGTCCTTAAATTTATCCGGGCAGCATAATTGCGAACCCCGCTCCAGCAGGTTTGTTTTTCTTTAACAAATTGATCCCAACTGTAAACGGAAGGTTCAGATTTTACTAACCAATAGGACATGTGCGTTGTGAATTAATAATTAAGCGTTATGAATTAAGAATTAAAAATATGTTGACTTATACCTTACAAGTTTTAACGCTACTCCCAGCCATTGGCCAGTACATCGGCCAAATGCATAGTCTTTATCGGGTGGTTCTTATTTTTTATAAAACCGTCCAGTTGCATCAGGCAGCTTAAATCGGTAGAGATGATATAGTCGGCACCAGTGGCCAGTGCATTGGTGATTTTTTGATCGGCCATGCCTGCAGAGATCGCATCAAATTTTACGGCGAATGTGCCTCCAAAACCGCAACAGGTTTCCACATCATGCATTTCAACCAATTCCAGGCCTTTAACAAAACTTAATAATTGGCGAGGCCCTGTTTTAATTTTACATTCTCTTAGTGCGGCACAACTATCATGATAGGTAGCTTTGCCATTTAATTCTGCACCAAAGTTTTCAATCTTTAGTATATCCGTTAAAAACTCCGAGAACTCAAAAATGCGTTTACTTAAATCTTTTATCAGGTTGTGTTGAGATGAGTTTTCAAAGAGCTTGCTATAATAATTTCTTACAAAACCAACACAACTGGCACTGGGTGCAACAATATAATCGGCGCCTTCAAAATCTTTAATGAATTTATTACAAACATCTCTCGATTCGTCCCAAAATCCGGCATTAAAAGCCGGCTGTCCACAGCAGGTTTGATTGGTATTATACACCACTTCACAGCAGGCTTTTTCAAGCACTTTAACCATATTAAATGCGGTTTGCGGATAAAGCTGATCAACAAAACAGGGTATGAATAACTGGACTTTCATGCTTATTTGTATAGTTGTTTATTAATGCCTTGTGGATGTTAGTTGAAGGTATCAATCAAGGCTATCATTTTAATTGCAGTTAATGCGGCCTCTTCTCCCTTATGACCGTGTTTACCACCTGTTCTTTCATCTATCTGTTGCTGATTATCTACTGTTAACACCCCAAAAATGGTTGGCACCGGTATCATCAGGTTTAATTGTGTAATGCCGCTTGTTACTGCCTGGCACACATAATCAAAATGGGGTGTATCGCCACGCAGTACACAACCCAGAGCAATAAAAGCATGGGGCTTGTCTTCTTTATATTTGTGTTGCTCCCAGTACTTTTTAATGGCAAACGTTATTTCAAAAGCTCCCGGAACTGATAGTGTTTTAAACTGAACCTGATGCGCCTTTAAAATCTGTATGCAACCGGCTTCCAGTTTATCAATGCTGGCAGCGTTCCAGTCGGTACGTATAATTACAACACAGGCATCCTTTGGTAGTTGGATGCCTGTAGTATTAATTAAGTTTGATGAGCCTGTTGACATATCGTGATTTGTAAGCCATGAATCGAACGAAGATCTCTAATTACTTAGTAACCCCCAAACTGCCCAGGTATTTATCAACATCGCCTGAACTCACTCTTTGACTTGCGGGGTATTTATCTTTCAGATTTTGAAATAAGTCTATTGCATCCTTAGTTTTACCTAGCGCTTCGGCATAACGACCTGCCATGTATAAGGCTTCTGAAGCCATACCTTCATCCAAATCACTAATTGTTCCGGCCTTTTTGTAGTATTCTAAAGCCTCTTCCGTTTTTTTCTGTTCGGCATAGGCATGTCCTAATAAAACATAGCATTTACTTTGAATCTGTGTGGCGTCATTACCATCAAAATCCTTTAAATGGCTAATGGCTTTATCAAACTGCTTTAGTTGCAGATAACAGGCCCCAATCATATACTGGGCTCTGTTGCCCGACATGGTACTACCTAAACTGCTGGCAATTTTTAATAATCCGGTAATCCCTGCTGCCTTATCACCATTCAAAACTAAATTTACAGTGTCTTTGTTGTAAGATGATGAAGCCGCCATCAAACCAAATAATTTTTCGGCCGGAAAGATCAGATCATTGGCCTTTTTTTCATTAGGTATGGTTACTAAATATTTATAACCAAGATATGAACCTAATAAAATAATTACGGCTGAGCCGATAATGATTATTTTTTTACTGTAAGCTACCCAAAATCCTTTCGCTTTTTCCACTATTTCTGATGCATCCAGTTGTTCTGCTTTTACTTGCTTATCTGCCATTTAAATTGATTATTTGTTAAAAATTAGTAATTAAAATTCGTTTATCAGTCCATGATAAATGGATAATCTTCCTGAACATATACATCCTTCAGTAATTCATTATCATCGGGCCATGGACTTTCTTCTGCAAAAGTAACCGATTCATCTACTTCAGTTTTCACCCGGTCAATAATAATTTCAAATTCAGCATCACTTACCTGGTATTGATCCTTTAATACTTTCATCACATGTTCAATCGGGTCTCTCTCTTTATATTGTTCCAGTTCATCCTTGGTACGGTATTTTTGAGGATCACTCATGCTGTGTCCTTTATACCGATAGGTTTTTATTTCCAATAAAGTTGGCCCACCTTTTTCCCTGGCCCGGTTTACAGCTCTTAAAACACCATTGTGAACATCCTCCGGACTCATGCCATCAATACTATCACTGGGCATTTCGTAGGCATCGGCCATTTTATAAATATCCAGTGTTTTACTGGTTCTGGCAACAGAAGTGCCCATGGCATAATGGTTATTTTCACAGATAAATACAATGGGTAGATCCCAGAGCATTGCCATATTAAAAGTTTCATGCAACATGCCCTGCCTGGCTGCTCCATCGCCAAAAAAGCAAAGTACCACATTATTAGAGTTGCGGTATTTTTCTGCAAAAGCCAAGCCTGCACCAGTTCCTATTTGTGCACCTACAATGCCATGACCCCCAAAAAAGTTTTCTTTTAAACCAAAAAAGTGCATACTACCCCCCTTCCCTTTACTGCAACCTGTAGCTTTTCCGTATAATTCTGCCATACAGGCTTTTGGTGTAATGCCTTTGGCGATGGCCAATGCATGATCCCGATAGGCTGTAATAAATTTATCATCAGGTACAGTAGCAGTTAAACAACCAGCAGCTACTGCCTCTTGACCAATGTACAGATGACAAAAACCACGGATTTTTTGCATGCCATATAACTGGCCTGTTTTTTCTTCGAATCGGCGCAAAAGCAGCATCAATTCGTACCAGTACAAATACGTTTCTTTTGAAAACTTAGAAGCCAATGGGTTTAATTTTAGTCGGCAAAGATAAGGGAGAAATGGGAAATTTGAGTAAGGAATCGGGAATGTGGAAATACTGATTTTTAACGGACAAAAAGTAGGATAATTTACTGTATTAACAGGATATTCCCCTTATACTCAAACAGTTTACCTTCCACATTACGAAAACTGATCTGGTAAATATAATTATCAGATGATTGCTGCTGGCCTTTAAATCTTCCATCCCAACCCAAAGCATAACTGTTGGTTTGAAAGATCAGCTGGCCAACCCGGTTGTAAATACGTAGCCGGTAATCCTGTATTTCAGTGTTGATGGTGGGCTTAAACAGTTCATTTCTGCCGTCGCTGTTTGGGCTAAAGGCATTGGGTATACCGATGGGTATGCAGGCAATTTCCCGGATGATTAACGTATCGGTACCAACACAGTTATCAAAACTGGTTACGGTTAAAATATAGTTGCCGCCTTTTCTTATTTCTATATTGCGGGTTGATGAGCCCGTATTCCAGGCATAGGATTTATAACCAATCACATTTATTTTTAAAACAATGCCACTGCACAAATCCTGGTTTGCAGGTAAAAAATTGCTGGGCTGCTTTGCAAATGCTTTCACAATGAGGCGGGCCGATGCTTTGCAGTTAAAAGCATTGCTGACTGTTACCAGATAAGTACCTGGCTGCGTAACCTGGTATTGTTGTGTAGTGGACAGATCCTGCCAGAGATAGGTTTCAAAATTCCCGGGATTAAGCAGGATGCTTTGCCCTTCACAAATATTTCTATCTGCACCAAGTATTGGTTTTGGTTTTTCCCGAACAGTCAAATAAGTTATGATTACAGAATCGCAGCCGGAAGCAGTTTTCAGTGTGTCATAATAAATTCCTGAGTTGGTTTGTTGCATTCCTCCGGCCATATAAAATTCGCCCTGGCAAATATTTGCTGTTACATTATTTATTTTTCTGGATATGGTAAGATTTAAAGTGATGATGATGCTATCGCAACCCATGGCATTTAAGACCAGGTTTATGTAGGTGCCAGAGGAATAGTAGGTTTTATTGTTTAGTTTGTAAGATGTACAGGCTGTTACATTTAAAGTTTGTGTAACTGCAGCATTGGGGCATTGCCGCAGTTTCTGAATAAACATTTCGCTTCTTCCGGCAGAGGTTTGATTTACTTCATCGGGTCCGGGGTCAAAATCTTTTGTTCCTTCAAATGTGCCGCCAACATAAATATGGTTGTCTTTATCAAGTTTAATTGAATACCCGCTTCCATAAAAAGAACCGGTTGCTTGTGCCACCCACACAAATTCACCAACTGCATTCATTTTTAAAACAAAAATATCTGGGTCACCCAAAGCGGTCAGTTTTTTTTCTGCCGGCCCGGCATCAAAATCGGCTGTTCCATTATAATGGCCGGTTGTATAAATATTATCTGCAGCATCTGTTTCAATATCAAATACCTTTTGAAAAGATGGGCCGCCAATCTGTTTTACCCAAACCAGGTTCAGGTTCAGATCGTATTTGCCAATAAATATATCATCATCATCAACCGGTGAATTCAACAAAACCGTTCCGCTGCCCGGATCAAAATCCGCCTCCCCATCAAAATGCCCTGTTACATAAATATGTCCGGTTTTATCAAGCTTTAGGCTGATACAACGCACCCTGCTGTCGCCCCCCATACTGGCCGCATTCATAAAACCACCAGCGTTATTTAATTTAAATATATAGCCATCACCCAAAGCCGCTGATGTTAAATTAACAACTCCAGAGCCGGGATCAAAATCAACTGTAGCGAAGTAAAAACCTGTACTGTACACATTATTTTGAGCATCCAGGTCAATATCAAAAGCCACATCAGCCGATGGCCCGCCAATTCGTTTTGCCCATTCTAAATTTCCATTACTGTTTAATTTGCAAACAAAAATATCGGTTGCGCCCGCTGAAACCAGGTTAAATACGCCGAGGCCGGGGTCAAAATCGGCGGTGTTTTCGAAATAGCCATTTATGTAAATATTGCCGGCAGCATCTAGTTTAATGGTATTGCAAAAATCGTTGGTTGGGCCACCAAATTTTCTGGCCCAGATAAAATTGCCGGAATTATCATACTTGCAAACAAAAATATCTTCATTGCCTGCCGAAATCAAATTGGCAACACCGGGGCCGGGGTCAAAATCGGTAGTGCCAAAAAAAATACCGGTTACATAAATATTTCCATTGGCATCAACGGTTAAAGCATTACCAGCCTGGTACCTGAAATCGCCTATGACTTTAGCCCAGATCAATTTACCGGTAGGATCGTATTTTGCCATAAATGCATCTTCGGCATTTACAGAACGGAGGTTAAAAACACCCGGGCCTGCATCAAAATCAACCGTGGTAGAAAAGTAGCCCGTTGCATATACATTGCCCGCATCATCCAGCGCAATTGCCTTACAGGCATCATAAGAGTCGCCGGCCATGCTGTTTGCCCAATCCAGTTTAACAGATTGTGGTAAAGCAGCTATTGTGCAGATCAATAATAAGCAGGTTATGGCAAAAACTCTTCTCATCAGTATATCTAAACGAAAAAAACAGTTAAAAGGTTTGGTGCTGCAACAGGTCATCTGTATAAATAAATATACTTGATTACCTGCACTGTAAAAGGCTTAGACCTTTGTATCTTGCATCCCATGTTTTTTCTCAGTAAAATATCCCTTACGCAGTTTAAAAATTATCAGTTCGCCACTTTTGATTTTACACAAAGGGTTACTGGTATTTGTGGCCTTAATGGCAAAGGCAAGACCAACCTGCTGGATGCTGCTTACTACTGCTGTTTTACCAAAAGTTATTTTACAAAGGTTGATGGATTGAATATGCAGTTTGGAAGTGACGGGTTTAGGATAGAGGCGAAAACAATACCTCCTCCCCTCCCTAAAACGGGAAATGAACTTAGCGAAACTCGAAATGAGGCGCAGGAAAAGCCAGGTGAAATTGTTTGCATTTTCAGAAATAGTGGTAAAAAAGAAGTTTTGTTGAATGCTGTGCCTTATACAAAGTTGTCGGCACATATCGGTAAATTCCCAGCGGTAATGATCGCCCCGGATGATATTAGTTTGATAACTGACGGTAGTGAAGAAAGGCGCAGGTTTATGGATACGGTTTTAAGCCAGATGGATGCCGGTTATCTGCAACAATTAATGAACTATAATAAAGTGTTGCAGCAGCGAAACAGTTTGCTGAAGAGTTTTGCCGAACAGGGAAAAACCGACTGGCAATTACTGGAAGTACTGGATGAGCAATTAATTGTACCCGGCGATTTTATTTTTGCAAAGCGAAAAGAATTTACGCTGACTTTGATACCACTGGTACAAGAATTCTACAGCCGCATTGCAGATAATGATGAAATAATTACTCTGCAATATGATAGCAGGCTGCACGACAGCAGTTTTTATGATTTGCTGAATAACTACCGGCAAAAAGATTTTGCTGCCCAGCGCAGCAATGCCGGTATTCATAAAGACGATATCATTTTTCAACTGAACGGGCAGGTTTTTAAAACAACTGCTTCACAGGGGCAAAGAAAGAGCTTATTGTTTGCGTTAAAACTGGCCGAATTTGAGTTGCTGAAAGCAAATAAAGGATTTGCACCACTCCTGTTGCTGGATGATGTTTTTGAAAAACTGGATGACAACCGCATGCAACAATTGCTGCATTGGGTTTGTAATGAAAATACCGGCCAGGTTCTTATTACCGATACACATAAAGAAAGATTACAGATGGCGTTTGAAAAATTACATACAACTTACCAGATCATTGAGTTGTAAGGAATAAGTATTAAGTATAGAGTATTCAGTATAGAGTATTTAGTATAGAGTATTTAGATTTTGATTCGTTTTAATACACTATACAGAATACTTTAAACTCAAATTGTTACCCTATTTTTACAGCATGGGAGAAATTTCTTTACAGGACGCCATTAACCAGTTTTTGCAAAAAAGCAAACTTAAAACCGGCATACAGGCGTTACGTATTGAAGATGTATGGGAAGACGTCATGGGTAAAACAGTTGCTAAATACACCGATAAAATTCAGATCATTAATGCCACTTTATTTATTACCACAACGGTTGCTCCCTTAAAGAACGAATTGGTTTATCAAAAAGAAAAAATTATTGAACGGGTAAATGAAGCTTTGGGCGAAAAGCTGATTAAGGAAGTGGTGATAAAGTAAACCGGATAACCCGTTCGGCATCCTTCTTATTTATTTTCTAACGGCCTTAACTGATACCCTTCGGCTCTCAACAAAGCGATCAATCCCTTTTTACCAATTAAATGCCCGGCGCCTACAGCTATAAACACAGCTTCGTTTTTCATTATACTATGACATTGCATCACCCAGTTTTTATTACGTTCATCGAGTAAAACAGATTGGTTTTCTACATGGCCAAATTCAGGATCATTTATGATCTTTTCAATTTCGGCAAGCTGCTGATTTTTATATGCGCTTAACATCAAACCAAAATAAATTTTTGATTTTTCCATACTGTCAATCGCATTCAATAATTCTTTGGCCTGTTTGTCGTATGGGATACCGTTGAACAGAGCAGCCTGTAAAGCGATTGTTTCCAATCCTCTTATTTCTTTTTTATCGGCTTTTGCCAAAGCCATAATGTCTTCTTCTACGCTGCTTACAGTATGGCAGGGTATCATTTTGGGATACAATAAAGCCACTAAAAATGCGGGTTTCATCGTTTGAAAAAGTCCTATGGGCGTTTTTAAACTGTCTATAAAATAATTTGAAACTCTGTTAAATTCTTCCGGTGTGTATAATTCTTTCAATGTTTTCCCCTCTTTCATTTGCATCAGCTTAATGCTCCCAAACAAGGTTGCCGGATCATCCAAATCCAATTCCAAATAAATAGCAGCACTATTGGCAATAGCCTGTTTTAATGATAAACTTAAGTGTATATCATCTTTACAAAGTAAATGAAAGGTTCCTAAAAGATAACTTGAGGTGGTAAGGCCATTTCCGCTAACCTCCCACAAAAGCGTATTTTCATCCGCATTGGTTTTTAAAAAGTGACTACCGGATTGTGCTTTTACAGAACACGCGCTCAATACCACAATGATCAGATATAGCAGTTTCATATTATACATTTATCAATAAAATTAGTATTAACTATACAATGAAACCTGCTTTTTGTTATATTAGCTTAAATTTAATGTATGAAAACAGTTTATGCTTTTTTAATTTTTCTTTTTACACTTTCCTTGCAGTTGGTAGCACAAAAAGGACAACCCGCTTTTGGTAAAGTTGATAAATCTGATTTACTAATGACCGATTGTAATTTTGATAAAGGGGCAGATGCTGTGGTATTGATAGATTGGGGAAATACCTATTACGACCGGGGTACAGTTGGTTACTCCTTATTTAAAACTATTTTTCAGCGACGTACACGAATTAAGATTTTAAAGGAAAAGGGAATTTCACAGGCCGATGTGGAGTTGTCTTATTACACACACAATAATGAAGAGCGTATTTTAAAACTTAATGCCAATACGTATAATGTAGATGCAGCGGGGAATGTACAAACTACAGAAGTTAAGAAAAGTTCTATCTACACTAAAAAAATTGATGGCGATTATTCAAAAATAATCATTGCTTTTCCGGATGTTAAAGTAGGCAGCATTATAGAGTATGCTTATACTATTGAAAGAGAAACAATGGGTAGTCTGCGCAACTGGTATTTTCAGGGTCGTATACCCGTAAGGTATAGTGAATACCAATTAAAGATCCCGCAAATATTTCGATTTTCAGTTCAACCTTCAGTGATCGATTCAATTGAAGATAAACAGGAAGTTGTTGATGAACTGATCTCTGCAGATGAAGGCGTTGTACAAACCCAATCTTTAAAAAGCAATTACATTATGCGTAATCTGCCCGGCATTAAAGACGAGCCTTATATGGGCTCTGCTAAAGATTATATGCAGCGGCTTGAATTTCAGTTAACGCAGATTGTGTATAATGAAAACCGCATTGAAGATATCAGTTTAAAATGGAAGGATGTGATTCACAATGAATTGGTTAAAAATGAGAA
>CANKNL010000100.1 GCA_947483345.1 Chitinophagaceae bacterium
AATACTTTTCACATATACAATATTCTTTTCACCTTTCTTTCACCGTGTTTTCACCCCATTATTTTTAGTTTTAACACGATTGACTTCATATGATTGTTTTTGGAAGATTTGTGTAAATTTTTTTATCGCCAAAAATTACAGTATGAAAAAAATAATTCTTTCACTTATTGTTTTTGTTGCCATGAAAGCAAATTCACAAGATAATTACCAGGTTGCAAATGCTTTTAAAACGGATATTGTTTTGCATGAGTACGATTTTGTGACAGCCCGGATTTTAAATACCTCGCAACCCATAATAGCATTAAAGGGAGATATCTTCAATATTGTAAAAAGACATGCTACAGACGGCTATGTTATAAAATTCTGGAATTTCAGCAAAAAAAAGAATGGAACAACAGCTGACCCCACAAGGACAAAAATAGCAACCGCAGTAAATACACAGAGAGCAAATGGCAACACACAGGATATCAAGATAACAGGCAAGGATGCTAACTATAAATACTTTTACATCTCCAATGATGATTTCGATAAATATACCACCGTCGAATTCACCCCAAAGAACGACATTCTTTTTATAAGCCTTATTTAC
This sequence comes from Chitinophagaceae bacterium, assembly GCA_947483345.1. Taxonomy (GTDB): domain Bacteria; phylum Bacteroidota; class Bacteroidia; order Chitinophagales; family Chitinophagaceae; genus Ferruginibacter. The sequence continues at coordinate 590 of CANKNL010000100.1, forward strand.
CTGCCAGTAAAAATGCGCTTTGGCAACAGAAAGGATCGTGTTTTTGATTTTGGCGAGTCGGTGACCCTTACGCCAGCCATTGGTTTGAAACGTAGGATTGGAGGTGCATTTTCCACCACTTCTATCAGCTTTATGCTTGGCATAGGCCCAACCATAATTAATGTAGATGAAAAAACAGCCCCAAAACTTTATGGCAATGATACTTCAAACGCCAATGGAAAGAAAACCATTGCGGCAATAACGCCATCATTAGGGTTCATGTTTGAAAAGAAACGTATTCAAATTGGATTGATGGCGGGTATTGATATGCCAGCTGGTAAAGAAGGCAGGGAATGGATATATAAAAATAAACCCTGGGTATCATTTGGAATAGGCTACCAGATTTTTGCCAGAAAAGAGTCTTCCGGAAGTACAGGTAATGAGGTTCAGTAACGGAAAACAGAGTGGACCTCTTTTCCAAAAGAGGTCCTCTCTGTATCAAAGGGATCAACCGCTTTACTTTCCACCATGCCCATCCTTTAAAAACAAAAACTCTGCCTTGGTTATCCATGAAATGCCAAAGGACATCAGCGCAATTGACTCAAACCAAAAAACAAGATGCCAGGTTTGGCTGAAGGATTCAAAAAAGATCATACTTAAAGCAATACCAATAATACACAGTATCATAGCGATGCCGCAAACCAGGTAAACCCTGTTGCGGTTATCTTTTTGTTTAGTAGTTGCTTTTTGGGGATCTGTTTTTCTGAACAGGTAAATAGAGAAAAAAATAAATACAGAAAAAAGCAAAACAGCAAAAACAAAATGCAGACTATGTACCATGTTATTGTTGCTGGTGGTTGGAAATAAGGCCACACCCAGGGCAAAAAAACAACCGAGGTTTGCAGCCATACTGTCGGTACGGTCATAACCCTTATACGTCATTAAAAAAAAGCCGAGCACAAAAAGAACACCCACTAAAATATCACCGGCAGTTCCATTGTCGTAATAATCACTTACCGAAAATTCAATATTCAAAGTGCTATTGGCAATCAGATTGCCTATGATTAGTAATAGTGGTAACAATACGCCTGTTACACCAATTAAAATACGCAAGGCATAGTAAGAAATAATCTGATCGTTTTTTTCAGGTGTTTTTACGCCAGGCATTAAATCATTTTTCATTGTCATTTTTTTAAAATTGAAAAAGCAAAAGTCTTTGATTATAAAAGTAATCATTACTGCCTGAAATTAAAAACAGGCAGGTACCGTGTTTTCACCCCTTTAAATACCGTTATACTACGATTGCCTGACTTTGGTTTGTATGTCAAATTTGTACCTGTATTCTATGCTTAACTACCTGTTATTAATCTTTAAAAAATTTAAGCATGAAACATCTTTTATTTTCGGCATTGATTATCTTTTGCACTATTAGTGTCACAGCTCAAACTACTGTTGGCTTAATTGGTTATTGGCCTTTTACGGGTAACTACACCAATGCCGGTTCTGCTGCTGCAACGGCCAGTGGTATTAATACCAGTTTTACAACCGGTCAAGTCAATGCCCCAAATACAGCTGTTCAATTCCAGGGAAACACGGGGTCGTATATCGATTTTGTCGATAATGGGAATTTTGACTTTGCAGGAACCAGTAACTTTACAGTTGCATTCAGCTTTTTTTTTAACGGGAGCAGTTCAACGGGCCTGGTTGATAATTGCCTGAATTATGGCGGTTGGGGTGTTTGGCTTTGGTCTACAGTTTCGGGAACCTGGAATCTGCAATTCAACTATAAAAATAATTCGGTCGGTAGTGCTGCAGCAACAAATTTCTCTATCGGTTCATGGCACCATGCAACGGCAGTAAGAAATAACGGTACGATATCGCTTTATGTAGATGGGGTTTTCCGGCTATCAGCCACAGAAGGTACAACGGCGCCATCTTATCCTATTAAAATGATTGCCGGTGCCATGGCATATGCCCCCTATACTCCACCCCGGTATAATCCGTTTGGTGGTAAAATTGATGAACTGAGGATTTACAACCGGGCACTTACGGCTGCAGAAATTCTCATATTAACCAGTGTAACACTACCTGTTAAACTAACTTCCTTTACAGCAATAAACAATAACAGGAATATAAAACTGCAATGGCAAACCCAGCATGAACAAAACAGCAGCCATTATAATATACAACGAAGTACCGATGGGATAAATTTTACCGACGTGGCCAGGGTTAATGCCGCCGGAAATTCAAATATTCCATTGACATATAGTCATGCAGACCTGCTGCTGGCAACGCTGCAAAATGTGCCAACTGTTTTTTACCGCCTTCAAACTGTTGATAATGATGGGTTGTTTGCTTACAGCCAGGTTGTTGCTGTGCATCTTAATAAAACTGAAATAAAGTTATTTGTATTTCCCAATCCGGCTAAAGATGTTTTACAGGTTCAAACCGGAAATGGATTGACAGGTCATACAACTTTGATGATCACTGATGTAATGGGCAGGCAATTGTATAAAAAAGAAATGTCGCTGCAACAAGGCAGCAATACCATACCGGTAAATATTTCCCTGTTTGGCAGCGGTATATATTATGTAAAGCTTACTAATGCCGAAAAAAGTTATATAAAGCAGTTTTTAAAGGAATAATGATTTCCCCATCAATTTTGAGGCGGCCCTACTCCAAAAGGGCCGTTTTTTTATACCTAATATTCACTAATGAAAATATTTAGTCAAAATTATTACTGTAAATCAATTAGTTATAAATGTATCCTAAAAAATACTTGCCAATTTCTTTGGCAGTTAGGGGTATTTGTAATTACCTTCGCCGTCCAAATTTAAAAACCACAGGGATGGCTGTGGAAAAACTAAAAACATAAATAATGAGCAAATTACATTTCACTACAAAACATGCGAACGAGGCTACCGTTACTCACAACTGGTACGTTGTGGATGGTACTAATCAAACCGTTGGTCGTATGTGTGCCCGTATTGCGGCTGTTCTTCGTGGTAAGAACAAAGCATACTATACTCCACACGTTGATTGCGGAGATTTCATCATTGTTACCAATTGCGAAAAGGTAAAACTTACCGGTAATAAAATGGATGATAAACTGTATGATACCTATAGTGGTTACCCCGGTGGCCGTAAAGAAGAAGTAGCAAAAGACCTGTTAAAGCGCAGGCCCGAGGTACTTATTGAAAGAGCTATAAAAGGGATGTTACCTAAAAATCGTTTAGGCCGCCAGATGTACAAAAAATTATTTGTGTATCAGGGTGCAGCACATCCGCACGGCGCACAACAACCAAAAGAACTTAAATTCTAATATTTCTAAAATCTTGTACTAAGTACTAAATACTTTGTACTAAATACTAAAAAATAAAATGGAAAAGCAAACAAACGCAGTCGGCCGCAGAAAAGAAGCTGTTACCCGTATCTTCCTGTCTAAGGGAGACGGAAAGATTACAGTAAATGGCAAAGACTATAAAGTGTATTTCCCCTTGGTGTATTTACAAAACCAGGTAGAAGCGCCTTTAAAAACTGTTGAGTCTACAGACAAATTTAATGTAGTGGTTAATGCTACAGGCGGCGGCGTAAAAGGACAGGCCGAAGCAACCAAGCTGGGTATTGCCCGTGCCTTGATTGAATTAAGTGCTGATTACCGCCCGGCTTTAAAAGCTGCCGGTTTATTAAAACGTGACCCACGTGCCGTTGAGCGTAAGAAACCAGGTCGCAAAAAAGCAAGAAGAAGCTTCCAGTTCTCTAAACGTTAATTGGGATTAGTTAATCATTTATTGATTAACACATCAACCATTAACAACTAACAATAATAATTAACAGCTAATCAAATACAATGGAAAATACTTCCTTACAACAGCAACTTTTAGAAGCAGGCGTACACTTTGGACATTTAAAGAAAAAGTGGAACCCTAAGATGTTGCCTTACATCTTTGCCGAAAAGAAAGGCATTCACATAATAGACCTGAACAAAACCGTAGAAGGTTTACAGGAATCTGCAGCTGCTTTAAAAGCCATTGCACGCAGTGGTAAAAAGATCATGTTTGTAGCCACTAAAAAACAGGCTAAAGAAATTGTGAGTGATTGTGCTAAACGTGTAAATATGCCTTACGTAACCGAGCGTTGGTTAGGCGGTATGTTAACCAATTTCAACACCGTTCGTAAGAGTGTTAAAAAAATGCAGAGCATCGAAAAAATGCTGGCCGATGGAAGTGCTGAAAGCCTGACCAAAAAAGAAAAATTGACCCTTACAAGGGATAAAGAAAAAATGGAAAAAGTGTTGGGTGGTATTGCTCAGATAAGCCGTGTACCAGCCGCCTTGTTTATGGTGGACATAGGTCATGAACACATTGCACTTGCCGAAGCCAGAAAATTAGGCATCAGCACTTTTGGTATGGTTGATACCAATTGCGATCCTAATAAAATTGACTTTGCCATTCCGTCAAATGATGATGCTACCAAATCTATTGCTATCGTACTTAATTATTTAACAGCGGCTATTGCAGAAGGATTGCAGGAGCGCCAGGCTAATAAAGATGAAGACGACAGTCATGATAGTGAAGAAAGTGCCGAAGCTAAAGCAGCCCGTTTTGAATCTAAAGCCGATGCCGGAGATGACAGAAATAAACGTGGTCCTGGTGCAGGCAGAGGAGTTGGTACACAGCCTAAACGTCGTATAGCTGGTCCGGGCCAGGGTGGCAGAAGGCCTGCAGGTAGTGGTGGCGGAGCAAGGTAGGCTCCTCTATCTCACTCGAAGGGGGAGAAAATGGAGGAGATGGCAGCGAAGATTGTATGGTATTTTTTAGAGCCAGACATTTGAATTGCTATTTTGCATCGTTGCGTCGCACTCTTGTACTTTTAAGTACTATTGAGCGAAAGCGTATAAATGGTAAAATAGTTTTACGCTGAGGAATTTTTAATTTTTAATTTTTAATTTTTAATTCACATGAGTGTTACAATAACAGCAGCAGATATAAATAAATTACGTCAAACAACAGGAGCCGGCATGCTAGATTGCCGCAAAGCATTAACTGAAAGTAATGGTGATTTTGAGGCAGCCATTGATTGGTTGCGTAAACAAGGCCAAAAAGTGGCCGCCAAACGCAGCGATCGTGAAGCCAAAGAAGGTGTAATAATTGCACAAACTACTGCCGACAATAAAAGCGGTATCGTGCTATGTATAAGTTGCGAAACAGATTTTGTTAGTAAGAATGCCGATTTTGTGGCATTTGCCCAATCTATTGCAGATGCCGCCATTGCCAACAATGTGAAAACTGCGGAAGAGCTAAACGGCATTGCTGTTAACGGTTCTACTGTTGCTGAGTTAATTAATGATAAACTGGCATCTATTGGCGAAAAGATTGCCATTTCTAAATTTGAAAGAGTTGACGCGGCTTTTGTGGCTTCATACATTCATGGTGCAAACCGTATGGGTGTGTTGGTTTCAATGACCAAAGAAGCGGCTGGGGCGGGTAAAGATGTAGCTATGCAGATCGCAGCGATGAATCCATTGGCTGTAGATGAAACGTCTATCTCTCAGGAAACAAAAGACAGGGAGAAAGCCATTGCTATAGAAATGATCAAGGCAGAAGGAAAGCCGGCAGAGATGGCCGAAAAAATAGCGGATGGTAAAATGAATAAATTTTTTAAAGACAATACGTTAATGGCACAGGCTTTTGTAAAAGATAACAGCAAATCTGTTGCCGATTATTTAAAGAGTATTGATGCTGATTTAAAAGTTACTGATTTTAAAAGAGTGGCATTAGGATAAATCATTGTACTAAAAAAATTAAAAGAGCGAAACAACCTGTTTCGCTCTTTTTTATAGTGATCATGTTTGATAACCTTATTTGTCTCCTTCCATCGGGTAAATATTATCAGCCATTTTCCATTTTCCATTTTCTTTTACAAATGGAACAAAATTCCAGTTACGGTCTTTTTCAACAGCGCCTTCCCATAGCACAGTGCCAATTTTTAATACTGCAGTATGGTCGGTAATGGTTACAGTGTATTTATTTTTTGGAGAGGTATACCATTTGTAAGTGTATTGAATAGACTCTTGTCCACCGGCCCACCGGTCATAATCAAAACCTGCAGGTAATTCTTCTTTCGGATCGTCTTTAAAGCAACTGTCGGCAAATTTAAAATGTACTCTTTCTGCTTTAATATAGGCTTCACCAACAAAGGGAACATGCTTTCTTAAATAAGAAAAATATTTTTCTGCTTCTTTCCATTGCAATGTATAAGGCGGATTATTTTCTTTTCCGGTGCCTTTATAAAGCTGAAATGAATTGAATGTCGCCTCATTTTTTTTATAAAATTCTAAAAAATCAAAAAAGGTTTTCTTGATTTTTAACTGTTCGGAACTAAGCTGTGCTTTGCCCGAAACAGAAAACAATAAAAATAAAAACCAGATCATACTTTTTTTCATACACAATAGTGCGCTTCGTTTCCGGTAACGCTTTAGTTTATAGTTACAAATTATCTGGCATAAACGCCATTTGGAGAAACCACAGATGCGGGTCCGCCGGTAATGCCTACCGGAGGAACAATAATATTGATCACCTCTCCATTTATTTTTATTGAAACCTGCCTGGCATGAATCTCAATACCTTGCTGATGAAAGGGTGGCATGGCGGCCGGTTCCCGGTTGATCAGGTACGGTGCAGTAAAATCACTCATCTCTACTTCAAAGGTATAGTTGCCTACCACGCATTTGCTGATGGCTTTATCAGCCGTTATTTCTATATCAATTGTTGCGTTTAAAACCGGCGCCTGTTCAAAAGGGGTATCAGCAAAAATGTTAGGACCGAAATATTTTCCCACAGTGTCGTTGGTACTTACAAAACCCATTACTGCAGGCATGGCTGCAGGATCTGGCTGCCAAAGAATCATACCACTTGCAGCATTACCTACAGGTGTATTTACCATCCGGCCTAAATGTACTATCAGGTTGGGCATTTGTAAATCAGGTGAAGTAACGGCCACTAAATCAATACCGCCTTCCCAGCTCATCCATTTAGAAACGTTTGTCATAATTTATTTTTTTTGGTGAAAAATATTTAAAGTTATCATAAAAGTAGGGCATGCAGGTCTTTCTTTATATACCCTGCATAGGGTATTTTTAACCAGTAATTCCACAAATTATCTGTTTGAACCAATAACCATACGATACATGAAACCAAACCATTTCGCCATAACTTAGCAGTCTAAAAATAAAATACTCTAAACATGTATAAAGGTGGTTATTTATTTTTTTTATTACTAATCAGTTCAATTTTATTTGCACAAACGCCTGACCTGAATACACATTTAGCAACTATTGAAAAAAGTAATGCCCATCAGGCAGCTGTTATTGAGCTTAAAAAAATACTTCAATCAGCAAATCTGACTGTAACAGAAAAAATTGCAGTACAAACGGTATTGGTTCACAAGTATCAGCAACTGAAGCAATGGGATATCTGTTTGAATTATTGTCAGGCTCAGGTTGCTTTAGCACATCAGCAAAATAATTCATTGGCTGAAGCCACTTTTTATAAACTGATAGGCGGCACATATTATTACATTCCTCAAAAAGAAAATGCCATTGCCTATTGGAAAAAATGCATTGAAATAGCGGAGTCAAATAAGTACAACGTTTTATTAGCACAGTGTTATCATAATGTGGGCGTCATTTCTTTTGAAGGGGCTGATTATCAATTAGCCGAAAAGTATTTTATTAAAGCCATTGAATTAAGTAAACAAAATAACGATACCGCTTCAACTACTTTTAGTCTTCATTACAGGCTGCTGGCAACGACGTACGATGCAGAAAATATGCTGGACAAAGCGGAGAAAATATTTAAGGAAATAATTGCCAAAAGCAGGGCTGCAAAAGATTCAGCAAATTTGGTAGAAAGTTTATTGTTTTACACTAATGTGCTTAAAAAGAAGAACGAATTTGAAAAAGCGATTTTATTTAGTCAGGAGGCATTGGCAATTGCCCGAAAAATAAATTTAATAGATGGCGTCATTACGGCTTTAAATACCCATGCAGGAAATTTGGCAGGTGCTCAAAATTATAAAGATGCTTATAAATATAAAAGCGAAGAAGATAATTTAGTAAGAACAAGATTTAGCGGCGATTTAAATAAAAAAATAAGTGACGCCGAAGCCGCTTTTAAAACAACTGAACTGCAGCATGAAAATGAAATAGCTACTATCCAATCAAAAAAAGAAAAGCAGGTTTATCTTATCGGATTTGCCGGTTTACTTATTCTGGCCAGCTTTGCAGTTTTTTATTTTTATCAAAAGAGAAGTGTTAAACAAAAAATACAAATGCAATTACAGGTGCAGGAAGAAAAAGAAAGGCTGAGCAGGGACTTGCATGATAACCTGGGTTCGCAAATGGCATTACTGAGCAATAACGTTGAAAGTTTATATACCAATTACCGAAAGCAAATGGGAATAGATGAACAAATAGACCGGGTAAAAGCCACGTCTAAACAGCTTTTGCAAACACTGCGTGAAACCATTTGGATATTAAATAAGGAACAGGTTTCGGCAACAGAGTTTTTTGATAAATTGGTGGAGTACACGCACCGATATCTGCAATCATATAACCAGGTTAAGTTAATCACATTCGAAAATTTTACCGGGAATAAAATGTTGAATTCAAATGACGCTTTGCAGCTGTTTCGTATTTGCCAGGAGGCCATAACCAATTCCTGTAAATATGCAGAGTCTGAAATAATTGAACTACATGGACAAACACAGCCAGATAATTTTGACATTATTATAAAAGATTTTGGAAAAGGATTTGATGCTGAAATCATTAATACAGAAGATCACTATGGGTTAAAAAATATGAAACTGCGGGCCAATTCTATTCAGGCGAAACTGGTGATAGAGGCAATTACCGGCATAGGGGTTACGGTAACAATAAAAATTTAAAATAT
>CANKNL010000101.1 GCA_947483345.1 Chitinophagaceae bacterium
CCGTATTCCTTTTTCTGTCATTTGAAGTGTGCAGCATTCAATCAATGGGTCATGCTCAAAAAATAAAACATAATCATTTTGAAGCGCCTCCGTCAGAAATAATTTCTTTTCAGTTAAGGTTGTCAGTGGGAACATATCGTATGCCATAACATAAGGCAATGGTATATGAGCTGCTGATGGTAAAAGATCGGCCATAAATACAATGGTTTTCCCCTTATAATTTATTTTAGGTAACATCATGGCATCGGTGTGACCGCTGACGGTGAAGAAGGATAAATTAGTCGTGAGTCGTGAGTCATGAGACGTGAGTTTGGAGTTGGCTGGAGCACCAGTACTCCCGACTAGAAACTTCAACTGCCCGCTTTCCTGTATGGGTAAAATATTGTCTTTTAAAAAACTTGCTTTCTCTCTGTCATTAGGGGCTGTGGCCCATTTCCAGTGTTGTTCATTGCTCCAGTAGGTGGCGTTCTTAAATGCAGGTACTAATTGATTGCCTTCTCTTACAATGCTTCCTCCACAATGATCAAAATGCAAATGAGTTAAAAAAACATCGGTAATATCCGCTTTGGTAAAACCATGTTTTGCTAAAGATTTATCTAAAGAATCCTCGCCATGTAAATAATAATGACCGAAAAATTTGGCATCCTGCTTTTCGCCCATGCCATTATCAATCAAAATTAAATGGCCTTCATCTTCAATCAATAAACAACGCAGTGCCCAGCTACACATGTTGTTTTCATCGGGCGGGTTTAGTTTTTGCCAGATACTTTTAGGTACCACGCCAAACATGGCTCCGCCATCTAATTTAAAATAGCCGGTGTTGATGGAATACAAGGTCATGGTTTATAAAGTTAGGGTTTGTTTTTGCTGTACCCGGTAAGTAAGTATTAAAAAGAAAAGCCCCAATACAAAAAATACCACCAGTACTAAAATTGAATTACGCATATTATTGGTGAGACCTTCAATAAAACCAAAACTAAATAAACCGATTACGATAGCCAGCTTTTCTGTCACATCATAAAAACTAAAAAAAGATGCCGTATCTTTTGTTTGGGGCATGAGCTTGCTGTATGTAGATCGGCTGAGTGATTGTATACCACCCATTACCAGGCCAACAAGTGATGCGATGATATAAAAATGCATTTCTGTTTTCATGAAATAACCGGCAATACAAACTGAAATCCATAAACAAATGGTTAGTGATAATATTTTTATGTTTCCGTACAAGGAAGATAAACGGCTCATGCCTAAGGCACCTGCAATAGCCACCACCTGAATAATCACAGCTGTGATGATGAGTTTAGTGTTTTCAAGTTTTAATTCTTTAATTCCAAAATCAATGGCTACCAGCATCACCGTTTGAACACCCATACTATAAAAAAAGAAAGCTGTTAAAAACCGTTTAAGCTGTGGCATTTGTTTTACCTGGTTCCAAACAATCTGTAATTCATGAAATCCATTTATCAATGGATGTTTTTTCGATTTTCTTTCGGATTTAGGTTTGATAGGTAACCTGTTAAATGTAATTTGGGCAAAGGCTATCCACCAGATACCGACTAATAAAAAAGTTATTTTTAAAGGTGTTTGACTATCGGGCATGGCAATCACTAAACCAAACCCAATCATTTGCATGATTACACTGCCGATATAACCAAAACTAAATCCCCTGGCGCTTATCCTGTCCTGATCCTTTTCGGCAGCAATTTCGGGCAGATAGGAGTTATAAAATACCTGGCTGCCATAAAAACCAATACCGGCAAACATAAAACACATCAGGCCCAATGTAACATGATCTTTATCAAAAAAATAAAGCAAACTGCAACTGAGGGCTCCTAAATAGCAAAAAAATCGCATGAAGTTTTTCTTATTGCCTTTATAATCTGCTATGGAGGATAAAATGGGAGAGAGCAATGCAATAACCAAAAAACCACTGGCCAGTACATAATCTTTAAGTTCTGTATTTACATACTGTCTTCCTAAAAAGCTTATGCCATTCGGAAAATTGATGGTGCTGGTAACAAAGGCATAATAGGCAGGAAAAAAGGTAGTGGTAATTACCAGGTTATAAACCGAGTTGGACCAGTCGTACATGGCCCATCCATTGATAATTTTTTTAGAAGCAGTTTGCATGGTGTGTTATTAAGGAAGGATGAAAATAGCAAATATTACCGACCTGTCATTTTTTTTAGCTGACTGGTATGGCTATCGGCATTTACCCAAGAGTACTGTAATCGGGTATGAATTTGAGACTAAAATAAAACAACCCCTGCTTTTTACGGCAGGGGTTGTGAATGTATATAAGCAGTTGGTATGGGTATTATTGGGCCGTATCTGATATGGGCTTTGCATAACCCAGATTTTTAAAGGGTTCCAATTTTTCATTAGTTAGCTGAATGATAACCGGCGCTTTATTAAAAACACTTTCAGAGATATAGGCGCCAAACAATAAAAAAGCAGGTTCAGAGCTGGCGGTAAGTTTAGCGGCATCTACAACAAAATTCAGTTTAAATGTGTCTTTTACCTTTTCCAGCTGCACAGTTGAATTAATACTATCCTGAAAATATTCCTGTTCCTTTAAATAATTGGCCAGTTTTTTTGCAAGGGCTTCATCAACACCAGCACCTTTGTAGTAGATATTGTGCATCTTATCTAATTTATATTCTTTACCATAATTCTGATTGCAACCTGCAATAGTTATCGCTACAATAACGATTGTCAGCCATAATTTAAAAATTTTCATAACAGTTGTTTTTATATTGAAATACAAATTAATCTTTTTATCACTTAACATCAAATACCCTGTATTGGGTATTTTAAGATTTGATTGAGCCAGTGTAGATTAATATAAGCATTAGTATACCCACAATAATGCGGTAATAACCCCACACTTTAAACCCATGCTTTTTTAAAAAGTTGATAAAAAATTTAATGGCAAGCAATGCTACAATAAAGGCTACAATGTTGCCAATGGCAAACATTTTAATATTTTCAGATGTAGCCATTATCATTTGATAGCCCTTTTGCTCAATATTGTTTAATTTCCAGTCCTTTAAAAAAATAGAGTAAGTGGTTACCGCCAGCATGGTGGGTACTGCTAAAAAAAATGAAAATTCTGCAGCAGCACTGCGATTAAGTTTTTGCTGCATACCCCCAATTATAGATGCTGCGCTGCGGCTAACGCCTGGCATCATGGCAAGGCATTGCCAGAAACCTATGATAATAGCTTGGGTAACGCTAATGTCTTTTTCAGAAAGCACAGTTGGGTTTTTAAACAGTTTATCAATAAACAAAAAAATAATGCCGCCCCCTATTAATACCAAAGCAATGGGTAATGGTTTTTCCAGCACGGCTTCAATTTTATCATCAAATAATTTACCCAAAACCAAGGCCGGTATTACACCCAATGCCAACTTAATATAAAAGATGAAGTTTTTAAAGTCGAAAAATTTTTTCCAGTAAAAAGCAACTACGGCTAAAATGGCCCCAAACTGTATAGATACCTGGAACATTTTTACAAACTCATCTTTTTGTATTCCAAAAATAGAGCTGGTAAAAATCATGTGTGCTGTAGAAGAAACAGGTAAAAATTCGGTTAATCCTTCTACTATAGCAATAACGATGCTTTGAACCGTATTCATTTGATTTGTTTTAAAAGAAAAAAGCGAAGTTCAAACTCCGCTATAAATTCATAATTCATAAGTTCTTAACTTCTAATTAGATTTTGATTTTTTCATGATCGCAAAGATTTCGATAATGAAACCAGCGATAATCAGCATGGGTGCAATGGTAATTCTGGTGCTGCTGTACACCTCATCAGCATTAAAAACCTTGGGGTCGTTACTCTTGCCACCAGCCATTAAAAAAAAGCCCAAAGCCAAAACGGCCAAACCAATAAGCATCCATATATAATTATCTTTTTCAAATAATCGATTAGACGTGCCTGTTGCGGTTATTTGTTTTTTATCTGTACTCATTGTTTTTTATTTGAAACTGCAAATTAATATAAATCATCCAATTTCATGCGTAGGTATTTAATTACCGAACGATGGGTGCTGAATAAGGAGATACTGATGCCCAAAATGATAATGGCTAAAAATAAAAGGATCATAGTGGTATTGTCGTGTAATACCTTAAAGCTTGGGGCCAGAGATTCTATCAATAATACAGTAAACCAAACAGCCACAATGGCTATACCGGAGGCAATTAAACCATTTAGTATGGCTCTGATGTTTATCGGTTTGGCAATAAACCAGCGGGTTGCCCCCACCATTTGCATTGTTTTTATTAAAAACCGGTTACTGTACATGGCCAGCCTGATGGTATTATCTATTGAAAAAATAACTAAAATAGTTAATAGAATGGCAACAATTAAAAATACATAGGCTGCTGTTTTCACAAATTTACTAACCTGTGTTATGGTCTCCGTAGGAAATTGAAACTCTTGTATAATACCCGGATACCGGGTGAGCAAATCAATCGAAAGGATATCCAGACTGTCTTTTTGAACATAATTGGCTTTAATATAAAAGTCTATACTTTCGGGTAATGGATTTTCGTCAATAAATTTTTTCCAAGTGCTGTCATTGGCTTCATTCCATTTTTGAATTGCCATTGCGGTGGTTACATATTGAACATCTTTAACGTAGGGAATAGATTTGATATAATTTTGAAGACTGTCAATTTTCTTTTTTTGGGCATTGGGGTTTAACCAGGCATGTACCTGTATATTTTCCTTTACATAATCACCGGTTTTTCGAAGATTTAAAAAGAACCATCCTACAATGCCAAATAAAAATAAAACCAATGATACGCCTATAATGGCATAGGCATAGGTTGGTTTACCTCGTTTACTGCTTGCTTTTCCAAATTGAGACATAGTTTAACTGTGTTAGGGAGTTTCTTGGGTTAACATATTCTAGTGAGGCAAAAATAAAGGTTTTTACCTGCTTTGCCGTATTTTTGCTCTCTTCAAAACGATTGCCAGCCCAATTTATTTTTATAAATGTATATGATGATCTTTGATTGAAGGTTAAATAACTTTTCTTTCACATTTATGGTAAGGGGTTATATCAAAAATAAAAAACGAACAGAACAAAATAGTAAATAAACAATGGAGTACGATTTTAAAAAGATTGAAAACCAATGGCAGAAAACCTGGAAAGCGAATGGAGCTTATAAAGTAAGTAATGATTTGTTAAAGCCCAAATATTATGTATTGGATATGTTTCCTTACCCAAGCGGGGCAGGATTACATGTGGGACACCCATTGGGTTATATCGCCAGCGATATTTACAGCCGGTATAAAAGATCAAAGGGCTTTAATGTTTTGCACCCGATGGGCTTCGACAGTTTTGGATTGCCGGCAGAGCAATATGCTTTGGAAACCGGCCAGCATCCTGCAACTACAACAGAAAAAAATATTGCCACCTTTAAATCGCAATTGGATAAAATTGGTTTTTGTTATGATTGGGACAGGGAAATAAGAACCAGCGATCCCCAATATTATAAATGGACACAGTGGATATTCCTGCAATTATTTAACAGCTATTTCTGCCACACGCAAAAAAAAGCATTGCCCATTTCTTTACTCATTAAAAAGTACGAGACAAAGGGTGCGCTGCCTAAAACCGGCGAGCCCATACCCCGAAAACATTTTACTGCAACGCAATGGAATAACTTCTCAAAAAAAGAGCAGGAAGAGATATTAATGGGCCGCAGACTGGCTTTCAGCAAGTATGGCGAAGTAAACTGGTGCGAAGCCTTGGGTACTGTTTTGGCCAATGATGAAGTGGTAAATGGTGTAAGTGAACGTGGCGGTCACCCTGTTGAAAAAAAGAAAATGCGACAGTGGTATTTGCGCATAACTGAATATGCAGATAGATTACTGGACGGGTTGGAAAAAGTGGAATTCAGCGACAGTATGAAAGAAATGCAAAAGAACTGGATTGGGAAGAGTGAAGGAGCGGAAATGGAGTTCGAAGTCAAAAGTCAAAAGTCAAATGTCAAAATACAAGTTTATACTACAAGGCCTGATACGGTTTTTGGTGTTGACTTTTTGGTGCTGGCACCCGAGCATGCTTTGGTTGCTGAAATAACTACTGCAGAACAAAAGCTACCTATTGCTGAATATCTTACTTATGTAAAAAGCCGCAGCGAAAGGGAACGCTTGGCCGAAGTAAAACAAATTTCGGGGTGCTTTACAGGCGCTTATGCCATTAATCCTTTTAATGGAAGAGCAATTCCGGTGTGGATTGCCGAATACGTTTTGGCTGGATATGGTACAGGAGCCATTATGGCTGTGCCTTGCGGCGACCAGCGTGATTTTTTATTCGCCAAACATTTTAATATCTCCATCACTAATATTATTGGCAGTCACTATAGCGGTGAAGAGGCCAATGCAACTAAAGACGCGATCTTAGAAAATTCTGATTTTTTAAATGGCCTGTTGATGAAAGATGCCATGTCGGTTGCCAACAATAAAATTGAAGAATTGGGCATTGGAAAAAAGAAAGTGAATTATCGTATGCGTGATGCAGGCTTTAGCAGGCAACGATATTGGGGAGAACCATTTCCAATCATCTGGACTGATGGTATTGCCATTCCCCTGGATGCCGAAGAACTGCCATTGGAATTACCGCATGTTGACACCTATGGCCCGGGGCCGGAAGGTGAAGGGCCGTTGGCGAATATAAAAGAATGGACTGACCTCACCCCTAACCCCTCTCCAAAGGAGAGGGGAACTGAAGCTCCCGGATACATCAACAGCTCTGTTGAGGAATGGAAAAAGACAAATGCGTTTGCAAAGCAAAACAGGAAAGAGGCAACTGCTGAAGAAGATATTATCTGGCAGGAAGTAAGGGATAGGAAAGTTGGAGGATGTAAATTCAGAAGGCAACATCCCATAGCTGGTTATATTCCTGATTTTGTCTGTCTCGAAAAAAAATTAATTGTAGAAATTGACGGAGAATATCACAATGGCGAAGAACAAAAAATATTTGATAAAGGAAGGGAAACATGGCTGAAAGAACAGGGCTTTACTTTGATCAGGTTTACAAATGATGCAGTAAACAATAATTTAAATAAAGTTTTAAAAAATATTGAACAGGCACTTGTAAATAAAGAAAATAGTGCAGAAGAAACAGGGGCAAACTCCCCTCTCCCTGGGAGAGGGGTTGGGGGTGAGGTCAAACGTGAAACCAGCACCATGCCCGGCTATGCCGGCAGCAGCTGGTATTTTTTGCGCTACATGGACCCAAACAACTACGAAACATTCTGCGACCGCAAAGCCAGTGATTACTGGAACCAGGTAGACCTGTATATTGGGGGTACAGAGCATGCCGTTGGGCATTTATTGTACAGCCGCATGTGGACAAAAGTTTTATTTGACCTTGAATTGATTGGATTTGATGAGCCGTTTAAAAAATTACTGAACCAGGGGATGATACAGGGAAGCAGCAGGTTTGTGTATAGAGAAACGGGAACGAATAAATTTTATTCATACGACATTATTCATGATGAATCTGGGTTTGATAAAATTCATGTAGACGTGAATATGGTTGATGGTATTGAATTGGATATTGAGGCCTTTCGGAAATGGAAGAAAGGTGAATTTCAAAATGCAGCGTATATTTTAAATGAGGGTGGCAAATATATTTGTGGTGTTGAAACCGAAAAAATGTCCAAATCAAAATACAATACGGTTAACCCGGATGAATTATGTGATAAATATGGCGCCGATACCTTCCGTATGTATGAAATGTTTCTGGGCCCGGTAGAAGCCAGCAAGCCATGGGATACCAAAGGTATTGAGGGTGTGCATCGTTTTATAAGAAAGCTGTGGAGGTTGTTTAATGATGATTTAAAAGGCAAGGTTTGGAACGATGACAAAGCAAGCGATTCCGAATTAAAAGTATTACACCGCAGCATCAAAAAAATTGAAGAAGATACCGAGCGTTTTAGTTTTAATACAGCCGTAAGTACCTTCATGATCTGCGTTAATGAACTGGCAGATATGAAGTGTCATAAAAAAGAAGTGCTTGAAAAACTGCTCATTCTACTTACGCCTTATGCACCGCATATTGCTGAAGAATTGTGGAATCAATTGGGTAATAAGGGTTCTGTACTGGATGCAATATTCCCTGCTTTCAACCCCGCTTTGCTGGTAGAAAGTACCAAAGAATACCCGGTTTCCATCAATGGTAAATTGCGTACTAATATAGAGTTGGCTTTGGATTTGGAACAAGCTCAGGTTGAAGCACTGGTACTGCAAAATGAGATCGTGCAGAAATGGCTGGAAGGCAAAGCACCAAAAAAAATCATCTTTGTAAAGAACAAAATGATCAACGTGGTGATATAAAAAATCAAATGTAAATCTTTACCCCAATCTTCACCTTTTCGGCCCCTTGGGAGAGATAGAAGGGCCCAACAAGATGGATAATGTGCTGGTTTAATTAAGATGCCAGCACTATTTACGATAATGCTAACTTAGCACAATGATAACTGAACTTGAAAATGCATTAATAAAAAACAGGGCCGATTTTTGTCCGGTTGTAGATTTTGATCCTGCAAAAGAAAAATTATTTCAATTTGATTTTACGGAGACCAATAAAACATTAACGGCTACCGAAATTGCAGATACTCATTTATTTTCTGACTATATTAACCGCAGTTTAAAAACTGCAGAAGCTAAATATGGTATCGGCGGCTATAAAGAAAATCGGACACTTTACAGAAGAAGCAACATTTTTGCAGGAGAAGAACCAAGGTCGGTTCACCTGGGCATTGATATTTGGGGATCTGCCGGAACCCCTGTGTATGCTGCAATAGGAGGCAGGGTACATAGTTTTGCTTATAATGATAGTTTTGGAGATTATGGCGCCACAATTATTTTATTACATCAGCTAGATGCCGTTGCCTTTTACACGCTCTATGGTCATTTAAGCCTGGCAGATATTTCCAGGCATCAGGAAGGACAATATATTTCAAGAGGAGAAGTGGTTGGACATTTTGGTTCACCTGCAGAAAATGGCAACTGGCCACCACATTTGCATTTTCAGATTATACAAAATGTTTATGAAAACAAAGGAGATTACCCTGGTGTTTGTAAATTGTCGGAGGCTGGGGCTTACCTGGATAACTGTCCTGATGCTGATCTGATTTTAAATATGATGCAATACATCAATTAGTAAGAATGATATTGAACCTTAAGCAATAAATATTGTTGAATAACCAGGCTAAAAGTGACTAAAAATGGTAACTTTACCCCGGAAATTGTAAAAATGGACATTAAGGCAGGAATTTTATTAAATAGTATCAATAATCCCGACGATTTAAAAAAATTAGGTCGGGAACAATTGCATCAGGTTTGTGATGAACTGCGTCAGTATATTATTGATGTGGTGAGTGTGTATGGCGGCCATTTTGGTGCCAGTTTAGGTGTGGTTGAATTAAGCGTTGCATTACATTATGTTTTTAATACACCCTAC
>CANKNL010000102.1 GCA_947483345.1 Chitinophagaceae bacterium
ACACCGGTTGCCTTTAATGAATTATCATCTGTACAGCAATATGAAAAAAGCAGCAACATAAGAGCGCGTGTAATACAAGCAAGAGAAATACAGGAAGCGCGCTATAAAAACAGTGAAGGCGTTTATGCCAATGCACAAATGAGCAGCAAACAACTGAAAGAGATATGCATTATAACCACAACAGGGCATAACCTGTTAAAAGTAGCCATGGAAAAATTAAATCTGAGTGCCCGTGCTTACGACCGCATTTTAAAAGTTAGTCGCACCATTGCAGATTTAGCAGCCTGTGAAGATATTAAACCTGAGCATTTGGCTGAGGCCATTCAATACCGGAGTTTGGATAGGGAGGGTTGGGGGGCTTGAGGAAAGAGGGCAGTTGGCAGTTGCCAGTTGGCAGTTTGCAGTCTCAAAGATTGAAAGGCTTTTGATTAATGGGTATCTTGCCAACTGCTAACTGGCAACTGCCAACTGTTTTCTGCCTTTCCGTCATTTTTTTACAAACTTGTACGATATTTGATACTTTGATACTTTTCAACGCATCATTAGACACAAACTAACTGAATGAAAATATTACTTCACTATTTGAAGCCATACAAATGGCTGGTTATCCTTACTTTAACTTTAGCTGCCATTAATATAGGTTTTTCACTGGTTGATCCTATTCTGTTGGGAAAACTGATTAACCTGGCCAACGACCACCAGAGCAGTGCCGAGCCATTTAATTATAACCGGTTTTTTAATGCGTTCTCCTGGGCCCATCCGGGCGTATGGTTCATCTTGGTATGTTCAATATCTGTTGCGATGGTAAGTCGGATTGCAAAAGCTTTCCAGGATTATTTTTTAAATGTGGTTATACAAAAATTTGGGGCCAAGGTGTTTACCGATGGTTTGCAACATGCCATGAAACTGCCTTATCAGGAGTTTGAAGATCAACGCAGTGGAGAAACACTTTCTATTCTTACCAAAGTAAGATCGGATGTAGAGAAATTTATGATCAACTTCATCAACATTTTGTTTGGTGTAATTATTGGTGTGGTGTTTGTGTTTTTTTATGCGGCGGTATATATTCACTGGAGTATTCCGGTGGCCTACCTGGTGGGCATTTTCTTTTTAACCCTGATCACCAATTATCTGAGTAAAAAAATAAAGATCATTCAAAAAAACATTGTTGGCGAAACAACGGCTTTGGCAGGCTCTACAACAGAATCATTGCGCAATATTGAGCTGGTAAAAAGCCTGGGCCTTACCGAGCAGGAGGTGGTCAGATTAAATAAAAATACGTATAAAATTCTTGGACTCGAATTAAAAAAGGTAAAAAGAATACGCAGTATCAGTTTTGTTCAGGGAACCATGGTGAATACTTTACGCCAGGTCATTCTGTTCATTTTAATGTACCTCATTTTTCAAGATAAAATGAATGCCGGGCAATTAGTGACCATGCAGATATTTTCATTCTTTGTTTTTGGCCCCTTACAGGAAATAGGTAATATCCTGCTTTCTTATCGTGAGGCTGAAGCGTCACTGAATAATTTTGATAAGCTGATGAAAAAGGCTCCGGAGCAGGAACCTGCAAATCCAAAGCCATTAAATAATATTGAAACGTTGTCTTTTAAAACGGTTTCGTTTAAACATCAAACGGCATCACATAAAGCCATCAATAACATTAGTTTTGACGCAAAGATTGGTGAAACGGTTGCTTTTGTCGGGCCTTCGGGTTCTGGCAAATCAACGTTGATGAAATTGCTGGTTGGTTTATACCGTCCACTGGAAGGCAAAATTTTATACAATAATCTGGATGAAACCGAAATACGATTTGATGATTTGCGTAAACAAATAGGTTTTGTTACACAGGACACGAATTTATTCAGTGGTACCATCAGAGAAAATCTGATGTTTGTAAATCCGCTGGCCACCGAAATCGAATTGAATGATGTATTGGTAAAAGCCAGTTGTACAGGTTTGCTGGAAAGAGCCGAGAAAGGATTGGATACCATGATTGGTGAAGGGGGATTAAAATTATCGGGAGGTGAAAAGCAACGAATTTCTATTGCACGTGCCTTATTGCGGAAGCCGCATTTATTAATTTTTGATGAAGCCACATCGGCATTGGATTCATTAACTGAAGAAGAAATTACCAATACCATCAGAGACCTCTCTTCACAAAAAGGGCAGATCACTATTTTAATTGCACACCGGTTAAGTACCATCATGCATGCCGACCGCATTTATGTACTTGAAAAAGGCGATGTGGTGGAAACCGGTTCACATGAACTTTTGTTACAGGAAAAAGGATTGTACTTTGCCATGTGGCGCCAGCAGATCGGTGAAAGAAAAAGACAAACATTATCAGCAACAGCATTAAACTAAATGACATGTCATTGATTCAAATTTTAGGATTGGCCGCGGGTACAATAACTTCCATTACTTTTTTGCCACAGGTTATACAGATATGGAAAACAAAATCAGCAAAGGATCTGTCTTTATTTATGCTGATTTTACTAATACTGGGTGTTTTATTATGGCTTACTTATGGTTTGCTGGTTATGGACGCAGCCATTATTTACACCAATAGTATGGTGCTTGCCATGAGCTTGATTTTGTTGTATTTTAAATTGAGATTTAAATAGCCGGTATCATTTGTTACAGAAAACAGTTTCTGTTAGTGTACCTTTGCGGGGATGAACAAAAAAAATCCCAAACCCAATTATTTTTGGAGTATTTTAACTATGACCTGTCCCAGATGCAGGCGTGGCCCTATGTTTAAGAACCATAATCCTTTCAAGATCCTTAAGCTTTCACATATTTTTAATATGCCTGATACTTGCCAGGTATGCAAACAGAAATTTGATCTGGAAGATGGTTTTTGGTTTGGTACCGGTTATGTAAGTTATGCACTGGCAGTTGCCGTATCGGTTACCACATTTATTGCCTGGTTGGTTTTAATTGGGGTTTCTACATCGGATAACCGGATTTTCTGGTGGTTGGGTACAAATTCGGTTATTTTGGTTATTACACAACCCTGGCTTATGCGGTTGAGCCGTGTTTTGTACATCCGCTTTTTTGTAAGGTATGATGAAAACTATGAAGAAACAAAACCGGTTGAGTTGAATTAATCATACTCTTTTTTAAAGATATCAGTAAAAATATTTTCCTTATTCAGTTCTTCAATATCGCTAAGAACCAGTTCAATGGCTCTTGTGCTTTTATTAATTTCCAATAAAGATAAAATGATGGATAATAATAAAAAAATGAGGCTGGCAGCAAATATCCAATGCGCTATCACCATCCAGTTGCGGAAAATAACATACATACAAAGTACACAACATAAAAAACTAAGTACACCTAATGCCTGCATGTAACGGATCAGGTTTAATCGGGTACGGATATTCTTTATTTGCATTAAAATGTTCCTTTCTTTTTCGCCTCGGTTATATTCGGCATGTAGTTTTCGAACCAATGAAGCCAGCGATAAAAAACGGTTGGTGTATGCCAACATTAAAAGTGTGATGGCCGGAAAAAGTAAAGCCGGCGTATTTATATTGATATCAATCATTTTACAAAGTAAGTTTCTTTTTCCGTTCTTTTTTACCTGCCAGCCATTTTTGTGATTTATAACCGAGCCAGGCACTGCCTGCACCTACAAGTGCCCCAACCAGCACATCACTGGGGTAATGCACGCCCTGGTACATTCTGGCCCAGCCAACACTGGTTGCAAAAAGATAAGCCGGGGCTATTACATACCATTTACGATACCGTAAAGCTAATGAGGTGGCTGTACAAAAAGCAGCCGACGTATGGCCTGATGGAAAAGACATGCCACCACTTTCATCATCCCGTTTTATGATAAAACGGTATGTTTCAAAAGGCCGCGGCCTCTTAGCGATGCGCTTTGTGCCTTGAGTAACAATGCTTGATACCAGGAAAGCAGAGCCTATAAACAAGGCGTCTTTTTTTAGTTTAGTATCGTGCATAATGAAGCCGGTAATAGCTACGGCAACCGGTGCGGCTATACTTACATATGTTACCGAAGAGGCGTTTAATTCAAGGTATTTATTTTTAAAGTTGGTTTCATTTCTGTTGATGGGTTTAAGGATATCAATATCTAAATTTTGAGAAGAAACCTTAAGATGTATCCCTAAAAATAAAATGAACAGGTAAAGAATTGGTTTGATGTTCATTTGATGATTTGAATTATTAATATTGCAAGATAATTTAACTGCACGATAAATCGATCTTGATGAAGAGGAGCTTTATATTTAATCTGCATATGACTGCCGGATTGGTATCCGGTGCTTTCATTTTACTGATGTCCCTGTCAGGTGCGGTACTGGTTTTTCATGAAGATGTGGATCAGTTGCAGACATCTGTAATTGGGAACTTCTCCGATACATCATATAGTATCGACAAATCCTATGCGGCACTTCAGCAGCATTACCCCAAAGCACAGATCAGTAATTGTGTACTGCCTTATGGTTTAACCAGTAATATTACTTTTACCATTTACGACTCAGCGTATAAAAATGGTAAAGTGGCTTTGAAGATTTTTCAACATCCGCAAACAACAGCCTTATTAAAAACCAGCGGCAGCGATACCGGATTTATCAGTTGGTTATCCAAATTCCATAATTCATTTCACTTGGGTAAAACAGGCGAGTGGTTGCTTGGCTTTTTTGCATTGTTTTTTTTAGTCAGCCTCATCACAGGTTTAATTCTTTACCGAAAAAATATACTGGCAGTTTTATTATTTAGAAAAACTGTTTTCCGTAAAAATAACCTGCATCAAATTATTGGAGTATATGCTTTGTTATTTAACCTGATGATTGCCATTACCGGTTTCTGGATGCAGCGCTATGTTTTTAAAACAGCATTTTATGCTGCAGATAATTATACACCTGTATTAAAAACATCGCCTGCTTTAACTTTTAAATTTGATTCGGCTTTTGCACTGGTAAAAAAACAATATCCTGATTTTACTGTGCGTGTAATTTATTTTGCACAAAGCAAAAAAGCTAAGACTGCTGCGTATGGAAGTCGTTCTTCCAATGCATACATCCATTCCAAAAAAATGGCCGATGTAATTTTTTTAGACAGTGCCGGAGGTATTGCAAAAACAAGATTCATTAATGAAATCAGTGCAGATGATCGGACCGATATTATCAACTCTCAACTGCATATGGGCAGGTTTGGCGGTGCCGGTATAAAAATCATTTATTTTGTTTTTGGGTTAACAGGCGCTTTGCTGAGTATAACCGGGTTTATATTGTGGTTGAGAAGAAGGAAAGAAAAAAAATAGCCGGTAAGACGATGTTCAGCGAAGCTGAACGTCTTGTCGTTTTCCCGGCAAATAAAAATCTATTTTCCTAAATTAAAACTTAATGGTACATTCAGTTTAATACTGACATTTCTGCCCATATTAAAAACACCTGTTCTGCCCGTAGTTATATTTTCAGCAGCATATTTTAAACGGCTTAAATGATTTTGATAGGCCACATCTCCTAAATTAATGGCACTAAAACCAAGGCTGAATAAAGTTTGATTCTTTTTAGTTACAAAATCGGCTCCTATACCGGCATTTAACAGTGTATAACCGGGGGTTTTAGTTTCGGTATGATAAGTTGTAAAAACATTATTTTTTGCAAACGTATTATCAACTTCAAACTTTACATAAAAATGGCGGATGTGATCAGTAAGCTTATTAAAGGTTCCTTTAAACTCTGTTACCAATTTTGATGCAGGGATGAAGGGTAGGAATTTAACGCCTTCAATGGGTGCCAATAATTTCCCAGAAACCACAGAGAACGTATTTAAAATATGCAGCCAATCCAAAGGATGCGGATGAATATCAATGCTGGCTTCCATACCGGCCAATGTGGCTTTCTGCTGATCAAATTTAAAAGCCGTTAATTGATTGCCGTTAACATCCACTAAGCTGTCGCCACCAGCAGTGGCTTCTAATTTTCTGTAAAAAATAAAATGATCAAAGTTGTTGTAAAAAGCAGTAATCCCAATGGATATATGCTCTGCATTGTAATCCATTCCGCCATCGAGTTGAATACTGGTTTCGCTCTTCAGGTTTGCATCACCATACTCATACCGGGTGGTTCCTTCATGTGCTCCATTTGATGCCAGTTCCGGAATGCTGGGTGAGCGAAAACCTCTTGCCATATTAAATTTGAGATTCAAATGCTCGGTTAGCTGAGCCGCTAACCCGATACTTCCCGACATATTGGAAAAAGATTTTTTAAAACCAGGGCCTTTAATTGTTGCCCCATCCAGTAAATGTGCTGCATCCACATGGCGGCTGTCGAAACGCAAACCACCACTCAATGTGATTTTATTAAGGGCTTTCCTTGAATAGGCATACACACCAAAATCAAAAAGGTTGTAATCAGGTACCAGTTGCTCAATACCTTTATTTTGATTGTTTTGTTGCATACCATTTATACCTACTGATGTTTTCCATCCCTTATTTTCGGCCAGGTGAAATTGAGCCGTGTAGGTAATTGTTTTCAGATCAAAAAATAAAGCCCTTTCAGCCGGATCATCCGGATTAGCAAACTCTTCACGTTGATTATGTTGAAATCCAAGATTGATCGTTAAATGATTTTTGCCCAGTTTAATATTATTATCTGCAGCAATTTTAAAATGTCGTATGTGCTGGTAAGGTGCAAGCGGCGTAGTGCTTTTAAAATCGGCACTGGTTGCCCTTTCTGTAATTCCGCCGGCAACCGTTTTTGTAAAATAGCCAGCACTATCTCTTTCACCTTCTACCAGACCTGCTTTTAAATTAAAGCTGCTGAAGACTACATGGCTGTAACCCCAGTTACCATTGTAACCTCCATATCCACCAAAATTATGTTCTATAAATTTTGAATTAAACACCCGGCCATCATATTTATTTTTATAATCAGCTGCAGCTTTGTTTGAGGTATAGATATTCCAGTTAAACCCTTTGTTATTACCTGCCATATTAGCATTGAAAGTTCTCAGGTTATTATTACTTTGATAGTTGCTTGACAAATTGGCTTTAATTGTTTTGTCAGGCACAGGTACATTGGTAATAATATTAACGACACCAGCCATCGCATCGCTGCCATAAATAATGGAAGCTGGGCCTTTAAACAATTCAATTTTAGATACACTGGCTTCATCTATTTCAATGCCATGTTCATCTCCCCATTGCTGGCCTTCCTGCCGTACACCATCATTGATGGTTAATACCCGGTTATAACTTAACCCACGAATAACCGGTTTTGAAATGGCTGGTCCGGATGCTAAAGTGGATACACCACCGATTTTTGTGAGTGATTCAATTATATTACTGGAGGTATTCTGAAAAAAATCCTGTTTGCGAATCACGGCAACTGCAAAGGGAACTTTTTTTAGTTGTGTGGCGCCGGTTACACCGGTTACGATCACGGCATTGTTTTCTATAATCGATTCGCCCAGTGCAAAATTTTTAGTGACGTCATTGGAGAAATCAATATTTTCTACAATGCTGGTATAGCCTATATGCGATATCTCCACAAGGTGATTACCAGCCGGAATATTTTTTATCATGAAATAGCCCGTCGCGTCGGAAGTAGTTCCGGATTTGATATCGGTGATATATACCGTTACGGCTTCTATAGCAGCCCCTGATTTGGCATCGGTTATTTTACCGAAGAATGCGCCTGATAAATTATTGAATTTAGTTTCTGGTATTGTAAAAAAAATTCCCTGTGCAGAAATAGTTGTGGGGTAAGAAAAAATTAAAACGACAGTATATAGTAAACCGATGAGAAAGCGCATGAAAGTAGTTTTTAGATGTTAAAATTTGCAGGCGGATGAATATTCATTTAATTAAAAATGATCCATGCCTGTTTTATAAATACAGGTTAAACTACCGGCGGTCCGCGAAGCGTTGGGAAGGCCGAAAAAGCTGAAAATAAATAGACTGTTCTGGTAACTCTGAAAGTAGAGAAAATTGGTAATGGTCGTGCCGGTACCATCGTCACCGGCTTTGTAAATGGTGATTCTGCAACTAAAGTGTCGCACTTACAATGGAATAATTTTTTTCCAACCTGTTCTTTATTAACAGCAAAAGATGTCTTTACAGAATCTGTATGATTGGCCAGCCAGTTATGGAAAAAAATAGTTGGCGTAATGCTGATAGCAAAAACTAACAACATGATGGCGGCAACTATTTTTTTTATGATGATGGGTCTGAACAAGATTTATTATTTGCTACATTGTTGCAAATATATACAATTTGCCGGAATACACCTAATGGCGTGTTTTTATTATAAGAACCCATTGGGGCGATATGACAATAAACAATGTTCCCTATTTTTGGCCGAAAAAATAAAATACCGGCAACTAAACTTTGATGAATTAGCAAAGTCTTACACATACAAAAATTTTTTATCATGCAAAATTTAAAGCAATTTATTTTACTTATTGTATGCTTTGCTACAACAGCAATAAGCGTTAAAGCACAAACAGATTCAACCGGATTGCCAGGCGACAATTTCAGCCTACAGGGCGCTTTGGAAATGTTTAAACAGTCATCCTCCATTGAAGAATTTGAAAAACTGATCAACACAGAAAGCAAAAATGTAAATAATCTTGACCTGAACGGGGATGGCGAAATTGATTATGTAAAAGTAATTGACAAGGCCAACAAAGATGTTCATGCTTTTGTATTACAGGTTGCCGTATCTGAAACAGAGAATCAGGATATTGCAGTTATTGAACTGGAAAAAACCGGCGATACCACAGCCCTGCTTCAAATTATTGGCGATGAAGAAATTTATGGCGAACAGGTAATTGTGGAAGCATCTGACGAAGGAGATGAAGTAGAAACTGATGAGGATGGTAAAGGCAACGGGCCTTCATTCAATTACAATTTCACGGAAGCCAGCCGCATTGTGGTAAATGTGTTCTTCTGGCCATCGGTACGTTTTGTTTACCGTCCGGCTTATGTGCCCTGGGTTTCTCCATGGAGATGGAGGCATTACCCCGGATGGTGGAGGCCATGGCGCCCGGTAAGATGGACTGTGTTTCATCCAAGGCGTTTGGTGTATCACCGCCATTGTGCAGTAGTGCGTACGCACAGGGTGGTGGTGGCACACCGGGTTTACACACCGTTCAGGACAAGTTCGGTAGTTGTAAGAAACAGAACAACAGTTGCCCGAAACAATTATAAAGTTACCCGTACAAGAACCCGTGTTACCGGACCAAGAGGTAATACCAGGGTAAGAACAAATACTAACATCCAAAAAAGAGGTGGTAGCGATGATGACAGAAAAGGAAAGGGCAGAAAAAAAAATGGGTAACAATTTATAAATAAAATTAACGGGCTGCAGGGTAAAACCTGCAGCTTTTTTATTGCTGTGTTTTCTTTCTTACTTAGAAGATATAAA